>JALOOL010000104.1 GCA_025454425.1 Hydrococcus sp. Prado102
AGGAGGATTGGTATTAAAATAGCTTCTACGATCGCAGATCTCTCGATCGTTTAACAGTCAAAAAAAGAGACGCGATCGCTCGCGCCTCCAAATCCCAGTTATATTGTTGAATTAATCGCGAGTTTTGTACCAGCGAATAAACAATTTTTCTAGTTCGATCCAGACAAAGATCAAAGCACTAAATCCAAGACAAACCATTAACTCTGTGAAGGTGAGGAAATGAGTGCTAAAGAAATTTCGCAACGGTTCGATGTAAATTAACATCAATTGCAAGATGGAAGTAAAGACAACCGATGCAATTAGATAGGGATTAGAACGCGGATCGATCTGCACAAACAATTTGCTATTGGAACGAATGGCGAGGGCGTGACCCATTTGTGCCAAACACAGCGTCGTAAATACCATTGTCTTCCAGCGATCGGGATCTAAGGTTCCACCTGCCGTATTTTGTTGGGTATAGTTGTATGCCCAACCCATCATCGCAATAGTAACGATCGCCAAAACCAAACCGATGCGAATCATGTAAGAACCCAATCCCCTAGCAAAAATGCTTTCTTTAGGGTTTTTGGGCGGTTGTTGCATCACGATCGGTCTGCCAGGTTCTACCGCAAGCGCTAGCGCTGGAATACCATCCGTCACCAAATTCATCCACAAGATTTGTAGGGGTGACAGGGGTACGCCTCCCAATCCCAAAATGGGAGCAGCCGCAATAGTCAAAACTTCCCCAATATTACTTCCTAAAATATAGCGAATAAAGCGACGAATGTTGGTATAGACAACGCGACCTTCTTCGACGGCGGAGACGATAGTAGCAAAGTTATCGTCTAACAAAACCATGTCGCTCGCTTCTTTACTGACATCGGTTCCCGTAATCCCCATTGCTACGCCGATATCGGCTTGTTTTAGGGCTGGTGCGTCGTTTACGCCGTCGCCCGTCATCGCGACAACGTGATGGCGATGTCTGAGTGCTTGGACGATGCGCAGTTTGTGTTCTGGCGAAACGCGAGCGTAGACGCTAACATTTTCGACGACTCGCTCTAGTTCTTCGGGACTCATCTGCTCTAATTGCTGTCCGATGAGTGCTGAATCGGTAGCTTTAGCAATGCCTAAATCTTGGGCGATCGCTTTTGCCGTTAACTGGTGATCTCCAGTAATCATTACCGGACGAATGCCTGCCGCGCGACATTTAGCAACTGCATCTCGGACTTCGGGACGGGGAGCGTCTAACATCCCCACCAATCCCAACCAAATGAGATCGCGTTCGGAAGCATCTTCAGACCCTTCCGGGGGCAATTCCGTCAAAAGCTTGCTGGCAAAGCCTAATACTCGCAATCCCCCGCTTGCCATTTGGTTATTTTGTTCTAGAATGCGATCGCGCTGGTCGTCGGTTATCGGTTCGATGCGCTCGCCAACTTTAATATGCGTACAGCGTTCTAAAGTTAGTTCTGGCGAACCTTTCGTATACATGATGAATTCAGAAAGTGCTTCTTTTATCTTTCTTTTTTCATCTTTGACCATGACGCTCATGCGTTTGCGTTCGGAGGAGAAAGGAAACTCCCCAACGCGAGGAAAGTCATATTCTAACTCGTGTTTGAAGAGTCCTGCCTTACCTGCAACTGCCAGTAATGCGCCTTCGGTTGGATCGCCTAAAATTGCCCACTCGCCATTTTCTTTTTGCAGAATAGCATCGTTACACAGGACGCAAGCCAGCGCCAGCGATTGCAACTCTGGGTGAGATTTTGCTTCGGCTCCCGCGCCTTGAAATTCTCCTTCAGGACTGTAGCCTTCCCCAGAAACGCGCAGATGGCAGCTATCGGTATCCACCATTTGCACTACCATCTTGTTCTGGGTAAGGGTTCCGGTTTTATCCGAGCAAATAGTCGTTACCGAACCGAGGGTTTCTACGGCGGGAAGCTTGCGAATTAGGGCATTGCGCTTAACCATGCGCTGCGTTCCCAATGCTAGGGTAACGGTGATGACGGCAGGTAAGCCTTCGGGTACGACGGCAACAGCCATACTGAGCGAGACTTTGACGAATTCCTCAAACAGATGGGGATGGAAAGCCGAACCGCCAATAATAACCAAGGCAACTAATACCAACGAACCCGTTACCAAGGTGTTTCCCAGTTGCGCCATGCGCTTTTGCAAGGGAGTGGGTTCTGCTTCGACGGACTGGAGTGCTGTCGCGATTTTCCCCAGTTCGGTATTCATTCCCGTCCCCGTTACTAAAACGGTTGCCCGTCCTTGAACGACTTCGGTTCCAGAGAAGACGAGGTTAATACGATCGCCGAGGGGTGCATCTTCTGCTAGGGTTAGATTTGCCTGTTTATCGACGGAGTGGGCTTCTCCCGTCAATGCTGCTTCTCTAATTTGTAGATTGGCTTGTTCTAAGATGCGTCCGTCAGCGGCTACTTTTACGCCAGCTTCTAGGAGCATTACGTCTCCAGGAACGAGTTCTTTTGACTCTACTTCTAGGGTTTTTCCGTCTCTAATCGCTCGTACCTTCGACGAAGCCATATTCTTGAGCGCTGCCAAAGCTTTCTCCGCACCGCTTTCTTGGACGTAACCCAAAACCCCGTTGAGCAAGACAACGGTGAAGATTGCGACGGCATCCTTGGGAAAGACAAACTGACCAGAGTTGACGGATTCCCGCGCGTCCAAAACGGCTGAGATGACTGCTACCGCAATCAGCATCAGCAACATGATGTTTTTGAACTGATCGACTAAGATCTCAAAGGGGCTGCGTCCGCCTGACTCTTCGAGTTCGTTAGTTCCGTAACGATTCAAGTTTTCAGTGATTTGGATACTTTTTAAACCCGCAGCGCGATCGCTCTCTAAAAGCGCTACTGCTTTATCTGCTTCGATCGCGTGCCAGGCGATCGTTTCAGCCCTAGCTGAGACAGCGTTCGATTCTACAAGAGGAGGCATACCTTGAACTCCCTAACCTTAATGATGTGATAAACTGAAACTAAAAAATAGTACTGTTAACGGTTTATGATACTACTAAATAGTATCAATGTTGCTCTGATAAAAAAATTTAATGTCAAAATAAGAAAAATAAAACCTTAATTTCAAGCTATGCAATATGGCGATCGCTCTCCTTTCTACTCATCAGCCAACATGGTAACTAATCCATTTTTTCCAGACCATCTAATCGGCAGACAAACAGAACTTCAGCAGGTCAGCCAAATTTTGGCAGCAGATGGCGACCTGATGGTGACAGGAATTCCAGGAAGCGGACGGCGATCGCTAATTCAGAGTGCTGCTCTTGAGGTGGGAGCGAGAGTTTTAGAGATCGATTGCTTGAGAGCAACAACATCTTCACGGTTTCTAGAGAGATTAGCAGAAGGATTGTTAGACGTTTTTTCAACTCCCGCCGAACTCGCGATCGTCAAACAATGGAGTTGCGATCGCCCGCTAACGCTTGAAAACGTCTCAATTTATCGATCTCGACTCATCTGGCAGGTTCCTTCGCGAGAAGAGTGGACGATCCTGCAAGCGTTGCTAAACTTACCGCAAGTAATGGCAGAGCAACTTGATTGTCGAATTGTTTTTGTCTTTCTAAACTTTCCTCACATTCGTTCTTGGGATCGTTCGGGAGAATGGGAAGCTTACTTGCGTCAGGAGTTAGATCGACAAAGCCGCGTTAATTACGTTATCGTTGCTACCGTGCCCGAACCTTGGGCGTATGAAAGTAACTTGCACTTAGTCAATCTAGCACCCCTCGATCGCGAAGAGATTGAGTCCTGGATAATAGACGCAATGACAGCTAAAGGACTGAAATTTGAGATAGATGCCCTGGATTTATATATCGAGCGCGTGCGGGGACATTTAGGAGATGCGATCGCGCTTGCTCGTCGCATTTGGTTGGAGCAACGCTTAGAATCTCTCGAATCTAAAACGTCAAATTTCATCCAATTGCATCACGTTCATCGCAGTACCCTTGCGCTTGTCGAAGATTTCTCTCAAACGTTCGAGTCTTTGCTGTTATTGCTTCCTCCGATTCAAGCTCGCGTTTTAGAAAGTTTGGCGATCGATCCTACTGATAGTCCCCACGCACGGGATTATCTGCGCAAGCACCAACTCTCTAAAGGTGGCGGACTTCAAGGCGCATTATCGGGTTTGGAACAAAAAGGTCTAATTTATGGGGGAAAGTACGGCTATCGAGTGGCTATGCCCTTGTTAGCTCTCTGGCTCAAACACAGACTAGCTTAGTCTGGCGATCGCCCTTCGAGAGACTTTTTCAGCGAACAGCGATTAGAGTTCAAAGTTCGTAGAGACGCGAAATTTCGCGTCTGTACAAAGTTCAAATTATTTAGTCAAACACTTACTCGCCTCAACTTCAAGCGATAAATGCGGACAAAGCGCTTGCCGAGTAACGGCTAGATCGCTTGCCAAACTAATCCGATGTCGTTCGACAATTCCTAAAACCTGGCGAGGATTATCGCGGTCTACGACAGGGAGTAAATAAAAACCCCTCGCTTCCATGCGCGGTAGTAGTTCGGTTACGGATTCGTCCTCATGAGCATAAAGAATCTCTGTAGTACAAATATCTCGCAACTGGCGATCGCGGATTTGCTCGATCGCTCTTGATTCTAATAGAATTATCGTTTCTTGAGAAGTATCGGACGCGATCGGAACGACTTGACGCTTGATATCAGCTAGCGAGACAATTCCTAACAACTGCTTCATCTCATCGAAGACTAAAGCCGTATGACATCTATGCTGACACATGAGCCGACCTGCTTCAAACACAGACATCGAATCGGGCAATCCCAAATAAGAATGCTCCATAACTAAAGAAGTCGGTATGTGTTGCAAGGCTTTTTGTTCTTCTTCTTTATCGAGATTGACACCCATTTGCTGAAGTTTTAAATCTTCGAGTGCTTGATGAGATTTGATACGCTCGACTATCCAGACGCTGACCCCTACTGCTGCCATCAAGGGTAGGATAATGCGGTAATTTTGCGTTAATTCAAACAAAAGGATAATTGCTGTCAGAGGCGCTTTGACGCTGCTAGCTAGGACGGCTGCCATGCCGACCATTGCATAATCGGAGGCTGGAGCAACCGCTATTAAACTTGTAGGTAAAAGAAGATGCAAAACATTACCGTATATTGCCCCCAAACAAGCTCCCAAAAACATCGCCGGAGCAAAAATTCCCCCTACTAAACCGCTTCCCAAACAAATTCCCGTCAGTACCAGTTTGAAGGCTAACAGCAAGCACAGAAGCGGTAGGGAATAAGTATTTTCATGGAGAATGACTTCAATAGTTCCATAGCCAATGCCAAGAACTTGAGAAAATTGTAGGGCAACTAAACCAACGCAAGCTCCTCCAAAAATGGGTTGTATCGATTTAGGTATCTTGCTCAACCTAGCCAAAGCAGGAATTTTGCCGCTAAAACAATCCCCAAAATATTGAATTCCCCGCACGAATAACATGGAAACTATGCTTGCTAGCAATCCCAATCCCAAGTAAAAAATCCATTCCCAGTTACTGACAACTTGATACGTAGGTAATTCAAATGCCGGACGCACCCCCATATAAATACGAGCAATCACCGCCGAGACAACGGCTGATAAGAGAATTAGACTGGCAGCGGGGGTAGTAAAAGAGGTTCCCAGTACGATTTCTAAGGCAAAAAAAACGCCTGCAATCGGCGCATTAAATCCAGCGGATAAACCTGCGGCCGCTCCCGCACCGAGTAAAAGCCGATAGCGCTCTTTTGAAACTTGAAAAACTTGTCCTAAGATAATACCGATGTTGGAACCGATTTCTACGCTGGGCCCTTCTGGCCCTAAAGAGGCTCCTGTTGCCAAGGAAACTACCGCAGCTAGCATTTTAATAGCTGGTCGTAGGGGCGATATAGGCTGCATTCTCGTATCGCTCAGCAGCGCTGAAAGTCCATGTCCCAAAAACTCTGGAAACCGCCAGCGCATCAAACCTACAATCGCCCCTCCTAGCATGGGAATAAGGGCGACTGTCCAACCTCCCCAGGTCGAGATGTAGTTGAGTAGTTTTTCAAATACTAAGGCTTGAAAAAATGCGATCGCGTGGTGAAATACAAATAGTGCTAGTCCCGTGCTTCCTCCGATGAGTAGGGCAGAAATCAATACTAAGACCTCTGGGGAAGGCTGCAAGCGGTTGAGAAAACTAGTTAGGCGATCCGAGAAGGAAACGGGTTTGGGAGTCGGCGGGAGGAGAATTTTAGATTCGGGCAGAGCAGTAGTCATTTAACAAGTTCGGAGCCGCTGAGAATTATATAGTTATTTTATTTAGACAATGGAATATAAAATTTAAAATTGCAGCCTTTTATTGCTAGCTTAAAAGAACGCTCGCGTTGGTTCGAGCTTTCGATATCCAATTACGAACGCTAAGCGGTTTTTCTGATATTTTGTATTTCAGCAATTATTGCAGTTACAGAAGATGGGCAAAAACCGTCTCTAGTTGTATTTTTCGACGGTTTCTTTGCACTGCTCCAAGGCTTTAAGCCGATGAATGCGATCTTTTTATACTAGGTAAAAAACCTATAAACGATCGGAATTAGCATCTGCTCGTTATTATAATTGTATCGATTTGTTGCTCAGTTAGCTATCGATTTGTTTAGATTGCTTGCTTATTGCTGAGAACTCGCTAATTTATTGGTTCGCTGTTGCTTGAGATAGGTAAAAACGGACTTATCGCCGATATCGGGAGGAATTGCTTGTGTGGCTTTGCGGATTGCGAAAATAATAAATAAAATCGTCCAGAAAGCGAGTAATCCTTTTTCTACATCGAGCGGTAAAATTCCTAACAAATGACCGAGTAATAACAAAGGAACGATTGGAGTCAACAATTTAGTTTCAAATCGGTTGAAACAAAATGCTTCTTTAAAATAAATTCCCGTTAGTGCTGCGAAACTAAAACCAACTCCTAACAAAGTAATTGGGTGGTTATAAACGGTTAAAGCTAAAGGTTCGCTATTTGATAAAGCCAAAATAATCGCTGCGATCGCGCCAATCGACCAAAATAATTGTAAGGTTCTATGTAGGGGAACGAGATAGATATGGATCGTAACGAGGCTAATTGCTAAACCGATGGAAAATAAAGCAAATAATAAAGTTAAGGAATCTAAAACAACTGGCGTTGCTCCTTGTATAAGAATTAAACCGCTCCCAATCGCAAAGCTTAAAGCCGCTAAACATAACCCCGCACGGTAAATAATAACTCCCATGCGATCGCGATCGGTAATGGTAAATTCACCAAACTGTCCTTGATAAATTTCTGTTGATGTTATCATGTTTTTTTTATATATAAAGAACAGAGAATAGTTAATTTCTTGTAGGTTGGGTAAAGCGATAGCGAAACCCAACCTACCAATCTGCTTTATTTAACTTACTTTTTGTTCTACGCCAAACCCCACTAAAGAAACTTGTTCGAGTGGCTGTCCTTCTGGCGGACGTTGATAGTTGATAATTTTTCTAATGCGTAAAGTAGGATTAACTAGAGTAATCGAATCGACAGAGACGACGCGAGTATAATGAGTTGTCATTAAGAGTTCTCTGGTCTTAGAATCGAAGCGAAAATGAGAAATAATTGGTTTAGACTCTTCATAGGCGCGATCGCGTAAATAATCGCCTTCTAAATAAGAATTATTTTCCTGTTTGGGAACGAATAAAAGGTTGAGTTGCTGAGAAACTTCTTCGCCTTTTTCAGAAACCGTATAAAATCCCAAACTAAAACCAGGAAGGCTCTCTAATTCTAACGATAATGGATATTGATTGTCTGACATTACTTTAGCTTTGAGGTCGGCAGTTAAAGGTACAATAGTAAAATCTGTACGCGATCGCTCGACTTCTCGATCGTTTAAATAATGATAGGTTCGTTCGGTTTTCCAACTTCCAACGCACCAATCAAAAAACTCTATAAATTTTGCTGTATCCATAATTCAGTTATCAGTGACTTGTAGGGGACGGGGCATTTAAAGGGCTTTTATAGGTTCCGCCCTCAGCCACGACCCATGGCGTGCGCCCAATTTGATAGCAAAGCCTTTTCAAAAATAAAATTGATGTATTTAACAAGCCATTAAATATAGTATTTTAAACTGTTTGAAACTGCTTCATATTAGCAATTAAATGGTTAAAATAAGGCTTTAATTCCTCTTGTTCTTGTTCTTGAAATTCTTTTAATCCGAAAAATTTTATATTTTCCAATCCAACAACCATTGCTCCTAAAGGAACGCGCAATTCTTCATAGAGCATTTGCATATTATTGAATCCTTCTTGACTGGTAAATTGAGTTTTTTTGCCAGCTATTCCATAAGTAATACAGCGTAAAAAATGCCAAAAATCTCGCCAACAAGCCTCGCTTCTTTCTGGAGGATATAAATCTCCGCCAGGTTGAGCGATATTAGGAAATTGTTCTAAAAGTTTTTTTCGAGCTTCGCTGACAATATTGGGAGCTTTTTCTCTCAACAATCTAGCATTTTCTACTGACGATGAGAGCGATGGCGATAAAGTTTTTATTCGTTCGATATCTTCATCAGTTAGATAGCGACCTTCATCATCAGCTTTTTGAAAAATAGCAACAACTTCAGCGGGATAGTCATTATTCCAAGTTGCAAAGCTAACAATTCTCGCTTTGGGGATTAATTGTCGAGCGCGATCGCTTAATTGCATACTTAATATTCTCTAACTGTTTTATTTATACTTCAGATCGCTGAGCGCGGAGTTTTTCTAGAGCAACATCAATTCGAGCGATATCGGGATGTTGTGCTAAATGTTCCATAGCAGTTTTCTTGGAAAATTTGGCCTTTTGTGCGGTTGTCAAGAGATCGTTGACGATTCTTTGGCGATATTGCTCTAATTCTACAATTACTTCCTCAATTTCTGCCGCTGTTACTGGCGTGGTTATATTTTCTGACATAAGTTTAACTTCCTCGATCGCAATTTTCTTTCGCTTTTATCTTCCCAAAACTCGTAGCCTCTCGCCACTTTTGTAAAGTAAAGTAAAGTAAAATTAAAGAAACTGTCTTCATAACGCTAATGGAAATTAGTCAGATTGAAACCTACCTCAAAAGTTCTGACTCCCAAGAACGACTCAAGGCTATTGTTGAGTTAAGAAATTATGACTCAGAAGTCGCCATTCCTTTATTACTTAGTGTAATTCGCGATCGAGAATTTATCGTCCGTTCTTTTGTCGCTATGGGATTGGGTAAAAAGCGATCGCCCGAAGCCTTTGCTGCTTTGCTAGAGTTAATGCAGTTCGATCGCGATTCTAACGTTCGCTCAGAAGCAGCTAATTCTATCTCTTATTACGGTGAAGTTGCTGCATCTCATTTAGTAGCAGCCTTTCATCGCGACGATCATTGGTTATTGCGTCGCAGCATTCTCGCTGGATTAGCCGATCTCAATTGTCTGGGAGAATTGTTAGAAGTATCTATTTGCGGACTCGATGGCGACGATGTTACGGTACAGGAAGCCTGTGTTGATGCACTGGGTTTACTTGCAGGTACGACAGGACAAGAATCCGCACTAGAAAAACTTCTTTCTTTGGTAAAAGCAGACTGGTGGCGCATTCGAGCGCGCGTTGCCAAGGCATTAAGTAAGTATAACGATCCCAGAGCGCAAGCAGCACTTACACACCTCAAACAAGATGACGATCATCGCGTAGTGGGAGCGGTATTAGAGACTTTTATGACTTGAGGACAAAATACAGACTCCACAGATAGCGGAAAATACTGCAAAATAGGTTGTTTTTAATAAAAATTAACAAAACTTATCACATTGCTGAATGCTGAGACTCATTACAGATTTTGACGGGCCAATTATGGACGTTTCAGAACGCTACTATCGCGTTTACCAGTTTTGTCTAGAAACAACCAAACGTCCCGAACAAACCGTGCGAAAACTCACCAAAGCAGAATTTTGGGAGTTAAAACGAGCGAGAGTTCCAGAAAGACAGATTGGCATAATGTCAGGGTTAGATAAGGCTCAAGCTATAGAATTTGGTTTATTGCGCCGTAAAATCGTTCATACGCTTCCATATCTTGTGTATGACCGGCTTATTCCCAATGCTCTATCGACGCTAGAAAAAATACAAGCGCAAGGAATCGATCTGGTCGTGATGACCATGCGGCGAGTGAAAGAATTGGAAGCAGCGTTTAAACAATACGATCTCGAAAAGTTTTTTCCTAAAGACCGCTGCTATTGCTTAAGCGATGATTATGTCAAAACGACTGACGTAGAAGATAAACCATTGTTGATGGAAAAAGCACTTAAAGAGTTACCGTCTGCTTGCGATATTTGGATGGTAGGGGATACGGAGGCAGATATTATTGCGGCTAAAACCCACAACGTAAAAGTTATCGGCGTATTGTCAGGGATCAGAGATCGCGATCGCTTAGAGGAATATCAACCCAACTTTATCGCCAACAATCTAACTGAAGCTGTCGAAATTATAACTTCAGCCATTCGGGTTATTTCCTAGAACTTCAGCGCAGAAAACTACTCATCAGCCAGAATAAGCCAAATGTCAGCAGAGTTGCCAACTGCTCTGCACTCAAATTTATCGAATTATTGGGGAGTCCTACTAAGTTAGCTAAAACGCTTCCTATGCCAATTCCCACCAATAAACCAACTATTGTCAGCAAAACGGCGCGTCCGAGCTTCTGCTCTTTGCGATTGATTAGGTAGATGTTAGCGCATACCCCGATCGCCATTAACAAAGGAAGCACTGATTCTACGTTATTTTTGGAAAAAACCGCAATAACCGATAAAATCAAAAAAACGGCTGCCGACCAAAGCAGATCTGCTTGCGATGGCTTATCTACCAACCTCTGCAACCAGTTTGGCGATTTGGGAATTGGCATTAAAGGAGGTTGTGTAGATACCTCTGACGTTTTTTCGGCAAAACGAATGCGATCGGGAACTTTAATTCTTCCTTCTTGTCGCATCCTCAAACGTTCCATAATAACGGCATCGTAAGCCGCTTCGATGCTCTCAATTACTTGAGTATTATCTCGATATTGTTGGCTCAAACGCTGCTTTGCGGCTTGAATTTCCTCAAAGGAAGCATTTTCTGTAACTCCCAGCTTTTCATATGGATTTTGTTCGCTCATTTATAAACTCCTTCAATCTGGTCATGATGTTAAGTAACGATATGGGAAAGGGTACACTAATCTTGAGAGCCGAAAGCGTAAGCTAATACAACACAGAGAAAGAGCTTTTCAGAAGCTTTGCTTCTGTTGGAAAGGTAATATGGTTTTCATATCAACCTTTTCCCCTAAGTTCTCCGATCGCCCTTAAGTTATGTTTTTTTATGCTCCTCTCACCCTATGGATAAAGAAAAATGGTTTTATAAACCTTCCTCAAGCTAGTTTAACTTGAGAAATGGGTAGTAGATAAGTCAGTATCTCGATCGAATGCCATCCTTTTCTTTTGCTTCTTAACTTCTCTTGTGTGACATCCTACACTTTATCGTCCTAACTTTTACCAGGAAAACAAGCGCTATGGCTTCCGCCAAAATTCTAGTTGTAGACGACGACCCAGCAATTCGTAATCTAATTTTTCGCTTCCTCAGCCAGAAAAGTTACCAAGTACAGGCGGCGGTTGATGGAAAGTCGGCGATCGAGCTATTTAATAAGTTTAGTCCCGATCTAGTGATTCTGGATGTCAATTTACCCGATGCTCTTGGCTATAACCTCTGCGAGCAAATGCAGAAGAATACTAACGTTTTTATTCTCATGTTAACCAGTCGTACTGATGTTGAGGATAAAAAAGAAGGTTTTTTAAAAGGAGCCGATGACTACCTGACTAAACCCTTCGATCTCCAGGAATTAGAATTCCGAGTCAGAGCTATTCTGAAGCGTCGGCGCATTATTATGCCAGAAGAAAAGGAGTCGCTAGTCTTTGGCAATTTAACCATCAATCCAGCACGCCGAGAAGTGCTTGTTAAGAATCATTTAGTTAGTTTGACTTCGCTAGAGTTTGACTTGTTATATTGTTTGGCAAGTCAACCCGGTCGCGTCTGGAGTCGTGCAGAACTCATTCATCGCGTCTGGGAATACGATTACGTTGGAGATCAAAGAGTTGTTGACGTGCATATCGGTCAAATCAGAAAGAAAATAGAAATAGACATCACTAATCCGGCTGTCATTCAAACAGTTAGAGGCGTGGGATATAAATTTGAAGCCATCCCCGCCAAACAAGGACAAATCAGCGAATAACTAGCATCTCTTCGAGAAGACAAGGGAGTGTGGGAAGACTTTTGAAGACTCATGAGGACAAGGGAAAATATTTACCTTCAACTTTTAACTTTCGACTTCCGACTTTCGACTTTCGACTTTTGATAACTGGTCGCTGGTCGCTGATTTAACCGCCTCGCTCTCTTTAGTAGGAAGGGGTTGTGATGATTTCCCTTCCTCTAGTTGAGCTTGCATTTTGACAGATTCTTCTAGCTGTTGAGCTTCTTTTTTAAACTCGTTCTCAAACTCTTTGGATGCTTCTTGGAAGCCGCGAATAGCTTTTCCTAGACTTCGACCAATTTCTGGAAGCTTTTTCGGGCCAAATATCAACAAAGCAACAACCATAATCAATATCATTTCTGGAAGCCCAATCCCAAAAAAATTCATAAAAATTCTCCTATTGACGCTTCTAACTAAATTACAACAAGAAAAAAAAACCCGGTTTATCCGGGATATAACGTTTGATTATTCTTAGTTTGTCACGATCGCGCCATGCTTTTTACAAAGACATCGCTCTACTGACCTAAGCTTTTCCAGTCAACATCAAACCCTTCGAGTAAAAGCGAAGAGTTGTAAATCTGTAAAATGATTAATAAGAAAACTAAGAATAGCAGCATAAATACGCCCATAAGCGTCGTTGTACCCCATCCAGGGACAACTTTACCGTATTCAGCGTTCAATGGTCTAAGAATGTCTCCCAAGCGAGTGCGTTGTGCCATAAGTCACCGATATTTTTGAAAATGATATTTTGTAATGTTCTGTAATATTATAAAAGAATTGGGATTCACTCTTAATTAAACTTATGGATTCTGCAACAGTTCTTATCATCGGCATCGGTGCAGTAGTAACGGCAATTACGGGAGTTGCCATTTATACTGCTTTTGGGCCGCCGTCTGCTCAATTAGACGATCCTTTTGAAGACCACGAAGATTAATTTTCCTAAAATACTAAATTTCTTTCTCGTCAGACGGGAAAATCAGCTTCAGGAGTTACCAAATTATCAGCGACCTACTTAGTAACTGGTCGCTGCTTGCTATTTTTACGTGCATAGCCGCGCAATATTATTAAGTTTTTTATTTTTTTATTAAAAATCAACTTTTTAGACCCCTTATTTTAATAATAAAACTGCCCTACAGATACCGTAAAAAAAAACTTGAGTATTTTCACGGAACTTTTCTAACTTATCGAGATTTTTAAAGCTTTTTTTGAGGGGAATTACTGAAGGATTTTAGTAGTAATTCAGACATAATTAGATTATCACAACTAAGCAAATTCACGCGATAGCTGCCTTGCGGTTATGCGCAGAGCAATCGCATCTAAAAAAAATTGATGTTTGACTGAAAACTTAATTTTGCTTTTGTTTTATATTGCTAAAATATATGGAATGCAATCTTGCTGTAAGTTCCAATTTAATTAAAGGATTTCAATCGGTTTTTAAAACCTTGGGCGATGCCATAATTATTCTAGACGAATTTCAAAATGTTGTCTTCTGTAATTCTACAGCAAATTTTATTTTAGGCAATTGCAACGATCGCTTGTTTATTCGGCAGATTGTCAAAGAATTTAGATTTTATAATTGCGATCGCGATCGAGAATTCAAAATCAATAGTTTTCCATTAAAAGATTTTATTAAAAACCAAGGAATTCGCGAACTTGATTTATATTTATATCATAAAAAATCTGGCGAGGGCATTTGGATACATATCTTCATCACTCCTTTAAAAGATAAAAAAAAGCTTTTTAAAGGAAACACAATTATTGGTCGCGATATCAGTCAAACAGAGCTACCAGAAACGGATTTATCTAATAATATTTTTATCGACCGATTAACGGGTTGTCACAATCGCAAGTTTTTGTTGCAGAAAATTGAAAGTTGTCTTAAAAAAAATCGACAAGACCGAGTAGGTTTATTTGCGATTATATTATTAGATTTAGATCGCTTTAAGATCGTTAATGATAGCTTGGGACATGAAATAGGAGACAAACTTCTTATTGCTCTTTCTCGTCGATTAGAATCTTGCCTTCGTCAAGGAGATTTAGTAGTACGTCTTGACGGCGATGAATTTGCCATTTTTCTTGATAATATTAAAAATCTTAACTGTGCCACTCAAATAACCGATCGCATCTATAAAGAGTTAATTTTACCTTTTAATTTAAACGAAAATGAAATTTTTGTAGATGTTAGTATTGGCATTGCTATAAGTAACTTAAATTATCAGCAATCGCACGAAATATTACGAGATGCCGATCTAGCAATGCGTCATGCTAAAAAATTAGGTAAATCTTGCTATCAAGTATTTAATACTGAAATGCAAGCTCGTGCTATGGAAATCTTAAAAATAGAAAACGATTTACGACGCGCGATCGAGCGAGATGAGTTTGTTTTACACTATCAACCCATTATTTTATTAGAAAATAGAACGATTATTGGTTTTGAAGCACTTCTTCGCTGGCAACATCCCGAACGCGGATTAATCTACCCATCAGAGTTTATATCCATTGCAGAAGAAACAGGTTTAATTAATACGATAGGTTTTTGGGTACTTAAAGAAGCTTGCTATCAGATGAAGCTTTGGCAATCGCAGTTTTTTAACTCTTCTTTAACAACAATTAGTGTAAATGTATCTGGAAAACAGTTCTTAAAAGCTGATTTTATCAATCGCGTTCAAAATATTTTAAAAGAAACAAAACTCAATCCTTATTGTTTAAAATTAGAAATAACAGAAAGTATTTTAGTAGAAAACAATCGTTCTATTTTAAGCACGATAGAGCAGTTAAAAAACCTTGGTGTTCAGTTGTCAATGGATGATTTTGGAACGGGTTATTCTTCGCTGAGTTATTTGCATCATTTTCCGATTAATACCTTAAAAATAGACCGATCGTTCGTACAAAGAATGAACGATAACAGCCAAAATTTAGGAATTATTAGAGCGATTGTCGCGCTAGCTTTTAATCTGAAGATGGATGTGGTTGCAGAAGGAATAGAAACAGCCAGTCAATTAGCTCAATTAAAAAGAGAGAATTGCCAGAGAACAGCTTTTAATACATATCGAAAGACTCCAACAAGAATTAGAAGAATTAAAGCAAGAAAAGAATGATTTAGAAATCTTGCTTGAGACGACAACGGAACATTCGGATATGGTGGAATTGGAGTTGCAAAAAGAAATTAGCGATCGCCTACTTGCAGAAGCCAACTTACAAAAAGCCAACCAAGAACTTGAGAGCCTCAGTTGCATAGATAGCTTAACAGGAATAGCTAATCGCCGTCGCTTCGATCGCTCTCTAGAACAAGAATGGCAGCGCATGACCAGAGAACAAAAACCCCTGTCCTTAATTTTTTGCGATGTCGATCGCTTCAAAAAATACAACGATCGCTACGGTCATCAGGCAGGAGATCGATGCTTGCAACAAGTTGCTAAGGCAATTCACTCCTCGCTCTTGCGATCGGGCGATCTCGCCGCTCGTTATGGCGGAGAAGAATTTGCCATTATTTTACCAAACACCGATGCTGTAGGTGCGATCGCGGTAGCAAAGCGAATCAAATCGCAACTTGCTAACCTTCAAATTGCTCACGACGACTCATCGATTGGAAAGTATGTAACGGCAAGCTTGGGAGTAGCTAGTCTAATCCCAAACGCACAAAACGAACCCGACTTTTTGATTGCCCAGGCAGACAAAGCTCTTTATCAAGCTAAAGAGCAGGGACGCGATCGTTTTGTCGTCTTTTGCGAAAACCTCGATTGTTGCGATTTAACCTTAACTCAACTCTTATAAAGAAGAGAAAAAGTTAGGAAAAGAAAGACAATGTATATAATTTAATTTTGCTTCAATATTTAAAAACTACTATGTCAAGCTCTTTATTACCTAACCAAGCGATTTCTGTGTGCGAACTTATAGAATTGCAAGTATCAAAAACGCCAGATGCAGTTGCAGTTATTTTTGGGGAGCGACAATTAACCTATCGAGAACTCAACGAAAAAGCCAACCAACTAGCACGTTACTTAAAAGAGTTAGGAGTAAAACCCGATGTGTTGGTAGGTGTTTACTTAGAACGTTCTCTCGATTTGATTATTGCGCTGGTCGCTATCCTCAAAGCAGGTGGAGCTTATCTTCCGCTTGATATTTCCTATCCGAGCGATCGCTTGCGCTTGATGGTCGAAGATGCGCAAGCAACCATTTTACTAACCCAAAGCCATCTCCTCGAAAGATTATCCGAACTAGAAATGCGATCGCTTTGTTTAGATAATGAAGCAGAGGCGATCGCTCAATACAGCAAAGATGACCTTCAAAGTGAAGCGATCCCCGATAATTTAGCATATGTAATCTATACCTCTGGCTCGACTGGAAGACCTAAAGGGGTTGCTATGCCTCACTCTTCGCTGGTTAACTTGCTAGCTTGGCAGAACCAACAATCATCGAGCGCAATTGGTTATAGAACCCTTCAGTTTACCCCGATTAGCTTTGATGTCTCTTTCCAAGAAATTTTTTCTACCTTAAGCAGTGGTGGAATATTGGTGCTAATTCCAGACGCAACGAGACGCGATCCGAGCAAGCTATTACAATTTCTTGACAAAGCTGCTATCGAAAGGCTATTTCTACCTTTTGTAGCCCTAAGACAACTTGCAGAAGCTATTGAGCGAGAAAGTATTCTGCCCAAAAATTTAAAAGAAGTTATTACCGCAGGCGAACAATTGCGCATTACTCCAGCGATCGTTAATTGGTTCGCTCAGATGCCTAAATGTACTCTACACAATCACTACGGCCCTTCTGAAACTCACGTAGTCACCTCTTATACCCTTACTGGCGAACCTCAAACTTGGACGACACTACCGCCGATTGGACAACCCCTTCCTAACACGCAAATTTATATATTAGACTCCAGATTGCAACCCGTTCCGGCTGAAGTTTCCGGCGAAATTTACATCGGCGGAATTTGTTTGGCAAGAGAATATCTCAACCGTGCCGACTTGACAGCAGAAAGATTTATTCATAACCCCTTCAGTAAAAACCCAGAAGAGCGATTGTATAAAACTGGCGATCTCGCTCGCTATCTGCCTGATGGCAATATCGAATACTTGGGCAGGATAGACCAGCAGGTAAAAATTCGCGGCTTTCGCATCGAACCAGCAGAAGTAGAAAGATTGCTGGAGAGGCATCCACAGGTGCGCGAGGCAGTCGTCATGACCAGAGAAAATCCACTGGGAGACAAGTGCTTGGTTGCCTATATTACGCCTTTAGTAACTGCATCCCAAGCAGGAGAAGGAACGAGTTCTTTTGCCAGAAACTTGCGACAGTTCGTGCGATCGCAAGTACCCGATTACATGGTGCCTTCAGCGTTTGTCGTACTCGAAGAATTTCTCCTGACTCCTAGCGGCAAAGTCGATCGCCGCGCCCTACCTATTCCTCAGTGGACTCGCGTTAGCGAAGAAACCTATGTTGCTCCTCGTACTTCAGTTGAAACCCAACTCGCTCAGATTTGGAGTCAATTACTGGGTTTGGAAAAAATTAGCATCTACGATGATTTTTGCGAGCTAGGAGGCAATTCATTGCTAGCTATTCAACTCGTCTATCGCGTCGGTGAGGCATTTGACCTGGAGATACCCTTAGAAAATTTTTTGGAAGGCCCGACCATTGCAGGAATGGCACAAACCATTGAAGCTCTGCGCCATACCAATACGGCAGATCGTTTGCATCAAAATCTAGAAGCAGAGACGGAACTTGATGCTAGCATTTATCCCCAGCCTATTTTAGACCAACCCATCCCTGAAATTTTCTTAACGGGCGCTACGGGATTTTTAGGGGCGTTTTTCTTGTACGAATTACTCAAACAAACCAGAGCAGACGTTTATTGTCTGATTCGCGCCAGTAAGCTTGAAGAAGCTAGAGCTAGAATCCAAAGCGCCCTCAAACGCTATTCATTATGGGACGACAGCTTTGATTCTAGGATTGTATTAGTGTTGGGAGATTTAACCCAGCCCTACCTGGGGATAAGTCAGGCACAGTTTTCTCGACTCGCCGAGAAAATCGACATTATTTACCATTGTGGCGCATGGGTTAACGTTGTCTATCCCTACTCAGCCCTCAAAGCTGCCAATGTTTTAGGAACTCAGGAAGTGCTGCGTTTGGCGACCCAAACCAGAATTAAGCCAGTTCACTTTATCTCCACCGTAGACGTTTTTGCTAATGCTTCTGATGGCAGCATTAGAACCATTACCGAGAAAGATGCGATCGGAGATAGTAGGTATCTTTGGAGCGGTTATGCTCAAAGCAAATATGTAGCAGAAAAGCTAGTCATAGCAGCAGCTTCTAGAGGTTTGCCCGTTTCTATCTATCGACCCAGCAATATTATCGGTCATTCTCAAACAGGCATTGGCTCGACTAAAAGTTTTATCGCTCTAATGCTCAAAGGCTGTCTGCAAATGGGAATAGCCCCTGAGTTAAAAGCAACGCTCAATCTTATTCCGGTCAATTCGATCGCTCGTGCCATCGCCAATCTATCCCAACAAGAGCCTTGCGGTCGATCCTTTCATATTGTCAACCCCCACTCAATCGAGTGGCAAGAATTACTTAGCTGGATGACTCGCCAAGGATATCAGTTGGAGCAAGTTTCTTATCAATCTTGGTGCGAACAGTTACTCAAACTAGCTGCTAATAGCTCGGACAATGTTTTAGTTCCCCTGCAAAAAGTTGTCACCAATCGTCATCTGCTACAAAAACTCTTGGGAGCGTTTCATTTTGAAAATAAGAATCCTTTCGCCTGTCCTCCAGTTGATGACGAGTTACTTAAGACTTTTTTTGCTTATTTGGCTCAAAGCGGTTTGGTGACTTCTATTCCTGAGTTGTCAAAAGTTAGTGTGGTGCAGGCTCATTATTAAACTTCTTTGCATTCTGACCGGCGGTGCGATTGCTCGTCAAAGAAAAGGAACTATTAAAACTTATGAAAAACTTTACTATTAAATATTCTATAGGATCGAGTCTCTTCATCAACGTACTGGGCGGTGCTTTGATAGGATTGGGCGGCATCTCTTTTTTCTTTTACCAAGCACTTGAAAACCAAGCCAAACGTGAAATTCAAGGAAATCTTAGCACGCGAGTCGAGTCGATTGAAGGAGAACTTGCTAAAGCAAAACAGTCGATGCTGAGCGTAATAGCCGGAGTACAAACTCTACATCGTATGGGGGTCGAGGATGCAGATATTTATAAACAAATGGTCTTTGACTTATTCAAGCAACGGTCTTCGTTAATGATGGCGCTTAACTTCGGTCAAGCTGCCTATCAGCTAGTACCAGAACAAAAGGCTTATTGGCCATACTTTTTTCTCGACCAAAAGATCCCCGATCAAATCGGTCAAGCTCTGCCGCCTCCTTATAACAATATCCGCTATGCCGATGTTTGCCAAGTCGATCCCATTTGCCTAGACCAAGACTATTACAAATTACCCATCAAAGCTGGCAAACCTATCTGGTTAGAACCGTATCAATGGGCAGGAATGACGATAACTACGGTTACTGCTCCGATTTATGACGACAAAAAACAGCTACTTGGCGTTTCGGGACTCGATATTAACGTAACGGCTTTGAGCGATCGCCTGAAAACCCCTGAGAATTGGGGAGACAGCTATTTTGCAATCCTCAGTCAAGAAGGGAATTTACTAGCTTATCCCCCCAAACCAGAGAAAGCCAAAGCTTTAGCAACGTATAAAGATATCCCCAATCTCAAAAATGTCTGGCAGCAAATTAACCAGGATAAAGCCGGAATTGTCGTCTTGGAGGGAACTTATTGGGCATATCAGCGGGTAGAGGGAACTAACTGGTTAATGCTAGCTGCGGTTCCTCAATCTGTCGTCTTAAAACCAGTTCTTGCGATCGCCGTAGGAGGAGCATTAGGCGCTGGAGTTGTACTGGCATTGGTAGTTTCTTTGTTTGTGCGACGGCTGAATCATCGCCTTAAACCGATTCTCGATGAGTGTCATAAATTAAAAGAACGCGATGCTCAAAGAGTCTGCCGCCTCAAGCAAAACGCAGATGGAAGCCTTAACTCGCAACAAAGTCAAGAGATAAATCTTCGCCAAGCAGACGAACTTGATGTCCTGTCCTACTCGTTTCACCAGATGGCAGAACAGTTAAAAGAATCTTTTGAAGAACTAGAACTGCGGGTTGAAGAAAGAACGGCTCAATTAAAAGAGGCTAAAGAAACAGCCGATGAAGCTAATCGTTCAAAAAGCGAGTTTTTGGCAAATATGAGCCATGAATTGCGAACTCCTCTCAATGCAATCATTGGCTATAGCGAAATGCTGCAAGAAGAGGCACAAGATTTAGACCAGGAAGAGTTCATTCCCGATTTGCAAAAGATTCATGGGGCAGGAAAACATTTATTGGCTTTAATTAACGACATTCTCGACTTGTCCAAAATTGAAGCGGGTCGAATGGAACTTTATCAAGAAACTTTTGAAATTGCTACGCTCATTCAGGAAGTTGTAACGACGATTACTCCTCTAACCAACAAAAATAATAATACCATTGTCGTTGAGTGTCCCGACAATTTGGGGACGATGTATGCCGATTTAACGAAAGTTCGCCAAAGTCTGTTCAATTTGCTCAGTAATGCCAGTAAATTCACCGAGCAAGGAACCATTACCCTCAAAGCAAGGCGATACATGAGGGAAAATCACAGTTGGGTTCGCATTCAAGTAACCGATACGGGAATTGGCATGACCCAACAACAGCAACAAAAACTCTTTCAAGCATTTACACAAGCAGATGCTTCTACAACTCGCAAGTATGGCGGGACGGGGTTGGGACTGGCAATTACTAAAAAATTCTGTCAAATGATGGGTGGCGACATTAACGTTATTAGCGAGTCGGGTAAAGGTTCGACCTTTACTATCGAATTGCCAACCAAAATTCCAGAACTAGCTAAAGCGACTGGGGTGGATAGAATCGCGATCGCAGAATCTTGTGACGGTAAAACTAGCACGGTTTTGGCGATCGACGACGACCAAACGATTAAAGAGCTTTTACAGCGCTATCTAACTAAAGAAGGCTTTCAAGTCATCACCGCTAGCAACGGGACGCTGGGACTCTCTTTGGCTAAAGAAATTCGTCCAGATGCCATTATTCTCGACGTGATGATGCCTGGAATGGACGGCTGGACGGTATTAACCAATCTCAAAGCCGATCCAGAAGTTGCTAATATTCCGGTGATTATGATGAGCATTATCGACGATAAAAACTTGGGTTATGCTTTGGGCGCTTCTGACTATCTGCTCAAACCTATCGATCGCGATCGTCTTAGTGCTGTCCTGCAAAAATACCATTCCACTCAGTCTTCTAAATCAGTGCTGGTTGTGGAAGACAATAAAATGACCAATCAGATGATCGGTCGCCAACTTGAAAAAGAAGGCTGGCGCGTTACCTCAGTTGAAAATGGACGCGAAGCACTCGAAACCCTCAAAACTATGCTAACGCCGGGCTTGATTATTACGGATTTGATGATGCCCGAAATGGACGGCTTTGAGTTTCTGCATCAATTGCGTCTAAATCCCTGGTGGCAGACGATTCCTGCAATTGTCGTCACGGCAAAAGAATTGACTGAAGAAGAACGACAACGCTTACACTTACACGTTAATAAAATTTTTGAGAAAGGCTCTTACGATCGCCAAGCTTTACTCAAAGAAGTTCATTATCTTCTCACGCAAGTCATCAATCCTCCTCTTAACCAATAATTGCTATGAAAAAAATTCTTTTAGTTGAAGATAATGAAATGAATCGGGATATGCTTTCGCGACGCTTAAGCCGCAAGGGATATCAAGTATTAATTGCTGTCGATGGTTCCCAAGGCGTAGCGATGACCATTTCAGAAAAGCCAGATCTTGTTCTGATGGATATGAGTTTGCCCGTCATCGATGGTTGGGAAGCTACCCGACAACTTAAAGCTAACCCCGAAACCAAAGCGATTCCCGCGATCGCGCTAACTGCTCACGCAATGTCTGGCGATCGCGAAAAAGCTCTTGAAGCAGGATGCGACGAGTACGAAACTAAGCCAATTGAATTGCCTCGTTTATTAGAAAAGATTGAAGCGCTTTTAGTTAAGGTCACTTAAAAGATGGAAACCTATCATTCCGATCGACTTGCTTTAGTTTCTCATCTGCGTCACGAACTGCGCACGCCGATCAATGCCATCATCGGCTATAGCGAGATGCTACTTGAGGACTTAGAAACCGAAGGCGAACCCGAAACGCTGGCTCTTTTGGAACAGATTCATGGCTGTGGTGGCGAATTACTTGTTTTAATTAACCGTCATCTCGATTCGTGTAAATTTAATGACGATAATATCGATCTGACACATTTGAGCGAAACGCTTCCTGTGTCCTTAGAACCTTCTCTAACAATGGCGATCGCGATTTGCGAAAAGCTTTCAGGACGAGTTGGCGACGAACTCGCGATCGATTTGGATAAAATTTATAAGGCGGCTTGCTGTTTGCGCGCCTGTGTTAGCGATCTCCATACTTTGGCTAAAGATTATCTATCTACAGATACAACGCCACCAAAAGCCTCTGCGGAGATTAAACTAACAACGAGTAACGAAACTAAATCGAAAAACTCTTGGGGCAAAATTCTCGTTGTAGACGATAACGAAAACAATCGCGATTTACTCTCTCGACATATCAAGGGGCAAGGATATACTGTTGCGACAGCAGCCAATGGCAGAGAAGCCATTCAAATGATACAAACAGGGGATTATGACCTCCTGCTTCTCGACATTCTCATGCCCGAAATGAACGGATATGAAGTCTTACAATGGCTCAAAGACAATGATTTTCGACACCTTCGGGCGATCGCGATTTCAGCCTTGGACGAGCTAGATAGCGTCGTTAAATGTATCGAAATGGGAGCGGAAGATTATCTGACGAAACCTTTTAATTCCGTGCTATTACGGGCAAGAATTGAGGCTTGTTTGGAGAAAAAACGCTTGCGCGATCGAGAAGTTGAATATTTAGCGCAACTTGCTCTAGCCAATCAAGAAATTAGCATCTTAAACGAGCGCCTGCAAGCAGAAAATCTGCGCTTGAGTACCGAATTAGAAATTACTCGCCGATTGCAACAGATGATGTTGCCCAAAGATAACGAGTTAAGTCAAATTGAAGGGTTAGAAATTGCTGGATATATGGAACCAGCAGACGAAGTAGGAGGCGATTACTACGACGTATTGCAAACGAATGGACGAGTCAAAATCGGTATTGGCGATGTCACCGGACATGGGTTAGAAAGTGGAGTGTTAATGATTATGGTACAAACTGCCGTGAGAACGTTGATGGAAAACAACGAAACCGATCCTAAAAAGTTTTTAGAAGCCCTCAATCGAACCATCTATAACAACGTGCAGCGAATGAGTTCCAATAAAAATTTAACGCTGTCTTTGGTCGATTACCATAATGGCAAACTAGATTTGAGCGGACAGCACGAAGAACTGATCGTCGTTCGAGCTAATGGAGAGCTTGAACGTATTGATACTATAGATTTGGGTTTTCCTATCGGATTAGAAGAAAGTATCGTAGATTTTGTCGCTCAAACTCAAATTCATTTGAAGTCGGGAGATGTGGTAGTACTTTACACTGACGGCGTTACTGAAGCTGAAAATAGCTTGCGAGGGCACTATGGTATAGATCGACTGTGTGAGGTTATCAAACAAAACTGCCAAAAATCAGCTATAGAAATTAGACACAAAATTATTGAGGATGTACGTCAGCATATCGGTCACACTAAAGTGTATGACGATATTACGTTAGTTGTCCTCAAGCAAAAATAATTGAAAATTTAATTAAATATAGTTGTTTTTACCCGCACAAACTAACGAGCTAAAATTTATAAAGATGACACAAGTTTTTGGAGATTTTCTTGAAGATTTACCTTCTAGCCAAGAATATTTGATTATTGGTTTTTCTACTAGTTCCGCTCCCCTAAAGCAAAGATGGCGAAATAATGGTTTGTCGGCAGATTTTTTGGCAGATTATTTAACAACTTTTTTTCCAAGTTGTGAAAACGAGCCAGATACTAGACAAAGACAAGTAGAAATGAAGGGTTCTGTTAGCTACATTGCCAATGAATTATTAGAAAATGCGATGAAGTTCAATTATGAAAAATTCTCATCTCTTATTAGTATACAACTTTATTTATATAGCGAAAAAATTATCTTTATTATGTCAAATAATATCGATCCGCAGCAAGTTAATGAATTTCAAAAACGAATCGAGAATTTAATGGAATCCGATCTAGGAGAATTATATATTCAACAGTTAGAGAAAAACGCAGAGCAAAAGAACGATTGTAGTTCTGGATTGGGATTGTTGACCATACTCAACGATTATCAAGCTAGAATGGGTTGGAAGTTCGAGAGTTGTCAAGACAATCCACAACAGATAACACTTACCACTATGGTACAGTTAATCGTATAAGTCATTTAAAAAGAATATATAAGCTAATAAATTTAATGCAATGGAAATTAAGGCAGAAACTTATAGTCTCTGGTATGATACAGCAACTGCAACTGTTTTTTTACAGGGTTCTCTTCGCCTTTGTGGAGTAGAAGAGTATACCCCCATCGAGCAGTTATTTAAAGAGGTAGTAGAGCAAGAACCAACAACAATAACTCTCAATCTCAGCAATTTAGAGTTTTTAAATAGTTCGGGGATTAATATTCTCTCAAAGTTTGCGATCGACGTGCGCAAAAAAAAGAATATTCATATGACAATTATCGGTTCCTCTCAAATTCCCTGGCAAGCAAAATCGTTGAAAAATTTGCAACGTTTGATGCCTTCATTAAAATTAGAATTAATTTAATTAATAATGCGATACATTGAGCCATCATAACCTAAGTGGAGACATTCTTCTTTCCATAGCTCCAATTCCTGCGAATTAAGAAAGGAATCTCTCGATAAGTGAGGAATTTTTTGACGAAAACGCTCCATTTCCTCACTTTTATCCGCCTCATCTATTAATTCGCCCCCATCAAAAATCAATTCCAAAACCGTTTTATATTTATATGCAGGTTGAAATCCAAGATGAACGTACAAATCTTGAATAAAATGGTTCAAATAAACCCGTTCCCTGAATGGCAGCTAGATTGAAAGGTTGTTGTTTGTAGATAATCGTATCGCTAATTTGTGCAGTCATCGCGATCGCATTTATTTGATATAACAATAGATGTAGGTTGGGGAGGCGCGGATGCCGAATTACTTCGGCATAAAAAGCGCCGTTGAGCCAGCGCGCAGAAAGGCGGTTTCCGCCCTTGGAGCGACTGGCGTTTGAGGGACGAAACCCAACAACGTGTTATTAAATGTTGGGTTGACGTAAGGAAACCCAACCTACAAAAAATTTAGTCTGAACTCCGAGACGAAGTTTTTTCTAACTTAAAACTAACAATTTTCCAAGGGTCGATTCTAGAGATTGATTCTGTAGGTTGTTCTAGTAAATTAACAGAAGTTGCGGTTTCCCATCCTATTCCATCCAAAGCTACGTTAGCAACCTCTCCATGACATTCATAACAGCGCAAAATCCAAGCGTTCGCATCGTCTTGGGACTGTTTAAATGCCATTAATACAAGGTTTTGGGCATCCAAATTCAATAACCGACTCGCAGCAGGCAATAACTGTTTATTGTCCTGCTTCATTTCTCCCAACCATACGATTAAAGGGATATTTAATTCATATCCGCAACGTATCGTTTTTGCTGCTTGCCAACTTCCTTGGTGAGGATAGATGGCATAAGTAAATTGATGAGTTCCTTTATCTGCACCAGAATCTGGCCATTGCGGACTGCGAAGCAAGGTTAGACGTAATTGATTGGGTTGACTATCATAGCCGTATTTACAATCATTGAGAAGACTAACGCCATATTCGCCAGAACTATCGGTCAAATCTCCCCACTGAAGCGCAGAAACTTCCCATTTAGCTTTTTCTGGCGGCGTTAGGGGACGAGTCGGACGTTGAATCGTCCCACAAGGAATCTCGTAAGTAACGAAATCACTTTCTACAGTTAAAGGAAAAGCAGCTTTGACGAGAACGTGAGTTTCTTGCCAGTTTACCGTTGTTTTAATTTTCAGGATGGGCGAATTGATATGGAGAATATAATCCTGACAAAATTCTGAGTTTTGCAATTGTCGAATCGTTCTGACTCGCCATTGCAGGGGGCCTTTTTCGAGATATTGGATAGACTTTAATTGGACGGGCGGTAAAGGATGTTGGGCATAGTTAGGGTCGATATTCCAAGCATCCCAGTATTGACCTTTGTCTTCAAATGCTTGTAATTGATTACCTGCGTCTTTAAGGATTTCTTTTTGATGGATTTTGTCAAAGATACTGTCTAAGTCGCCCGTTTCTGGATTGACAACAACTCTCAATATTTCATTTTCTAAAATATAAAGCGTTTCTAAACCCTCTGTAAAACTCTCTGTTTTCTGTGCGTCTCTGTGGTTTATTAATTTATCGCCTTTTTCTACAGATGAAAGAGATTTGCTGCGTTCTTCTCCTAAATTCTGACTCTGACACAACCAAAAGCAATGATAGCCAACTGAAGGAATATCTTTGGCGAAAAAGAGAAGTTGACCGTCAGAAGATAATTGCGAGGTAAGTTTGTTTCCTGCTAAATCGCAGACTTCCCAGTTACCCGCCCGAACCGAACAAGTAACTACTTCGGAACGTTCCCAATTGAGAGAATTAAAAATAACGATCGCGATCGCGTCCCGATGAGGAGATGGAGGTAAAGTAATATGAGACGCGATCGCACTTAACGATTCATCTAATATTTCTTGACCGATTTTTTGTGATTCTTGCCAGTCTCGATTTGCATCTATAAATACTTCTGGAATTGACGTTCCTGGCAGAATATCGTGAAATTGATTAAATAATACTTTTTTCCAAGCGTTTTCTAGTTCTAGTTTGGGATAACTTTTATCTAACAGAATCGTTGCGAAAGATGCCCATAATTCAGCTTGATACAATAGTCCTTCGCAACGACGATTGTATAACTTTTGATCGGCGTGAGTTGTATAGCATCCGCGATGAAATTCCAGATATAGTTCGTCGTTCCATACTGGAAAGGTTGTTACTGGTTGGGTTTCAACTTCTTTGGGCGCATACCATGCGCCCCTACAAATGCCTGACAAATAATCAACGGCGGTTGTAAATTGTATCTGGGGAAAGAAGGGCGACTGTTGCCAGCGTTCTTGTACTTCTAACATATCGCGAGTTGGGCCGCCGCCGTGGTCGCCCACGCCAGGAAGCCAAAAAGCGTCTTTTAATCCCGTTTGATTTTCCCACGCGATCGCATAATCTAACATGGTAATAGGATTAGTATCCATCACTCCGACCTTATTGGGAGGAGCCATCAGCGTTAATAACTGAGTTCCATCGGGAGATTGCCACCAAAAAACGCCGTGAGGAAATTCTGTCGTATCGTTCCAATGCAACTTTCCGGTTACAAAATATTCAATTCCGCTTTGCTTAAGAATTTGCGGCAATTGCCAAGTGAAACCAAAACTATCGGGCAACCATGCAACCTTAGTAATCTCGCCAAATTTTTCTTGAATGTAGCGTTGACCGTATAACAATTGGCGAACTAAAGATTCTCCTGAAATGATATTGACTTCTGGTTCGATCCACATCCCCCCTAAAACTTCCCAGTATTTAGCTTTAGCAGCCTCTTGAATGGCTTTAAATAGGTCGGGACGATGTTTTTCTATCCATTCATAGAGAGCGGGGCTTGTATGGCAAAAGGTTAGATTGGGAAAATCTTTTTGTAAATTGAGAACGGATGCAAAGGTGCGTTGTGCAGCATCCCAGGTTTCGCTAACCTGCCACAACCAAGCCATATCTAAATGTGCGTGACCGAGTACGTGAAAGCAGCGTTGTTTGAGATTAGTGGCGAGAGGTTGCAGGGTTTGACGTAGCATTGAAAGAGAGCGATCGAATCGAGCAGCATCAGTAATAATATTCCAATCGATTTGTTGGATTGCTGTAGCTAGAGATTCGATTTTTTCTGGTTCAAATGCTTCTAAATATTGGTGCAATACGGTTAGTTCGTCTGCAACAAAATTGGGATCGATTCTATCTGCTTGTCGCTCATAAAGTAATTGCGATCGCATTAATGCCCCAATATCGTGTCCTGGGCTAACTAATCGCAATGCTACCGTAAATTCTTCTCCTGGTTTAGCATGAGGAGTCAAAAGAATTCGTACTGAAGAATCAAATAAATCGCCTTCTTGTACTAACTTTCCATTAATAAAAATTTCTGCTTGTTCTGCCCACCAAGTTAAAATTAATCTTAATGCTAATCCTTCGATGGGATAGCCCTGTAAATCGTGAGGAATAACAAATCGCTGTGCTAACCATTGAACTTGACAACCTTTTAGCCAAGTAATATATCTTTTTTCGTTAGGTTTTGCTTGTTGCCAATTTGAGAGATCTATTGATTCAATCGATAAATCTTCTGACGAAAAATGCCAGCCATTTTGTACGTCAATCGATACGAGTTGACGCAATTTTTCTAAGGTTTGAGTAATAGATACCGATGGCGAGTCAGATAGTTTCATAACTTGGCTTGCGATCGAAATTTAATTATTTTTGATTTTTTACGGAATGTATATACGTCCTACCCCTATTAAATTCTCAAACTCGATTGCAATATCTATGAGACGCGCAGCACATTGTTCCAGGGTAAGCTCTTTCATTTATTTTATTGACATTGCCAATTGTAATAACTGGAAGAGAATCAACTCTATTTTCATTTCGGATTGTTTTCTCAAGAGAATTTTCACCTTTCATCTTTCGATTAGCAGTCAGGACAAGCATTTTGTTTTCTTGGGCAAAACGCCAAACTACAAGATCGCTACTATCAATTGCAAGTTGAACTTCTTCAAAGGTAGTGAAGCGAATATCAACCAACTCAAGCCAACCTTCATCTCGAATTGTTTCCCAAAGCCTTTTAGATTGCCCCTCAATATTATTATGGTCGATTAAAAAAATCATTCATTCGTTCTAGACACAATTCTGGCTTTCCATTCGGCAAGTTTCTCACGAATTGCTTCTTGTTCGGGCTTTGGGGGAATTAGTGCAATTTTAGCAAAGCGATCGCGGTTTTGTTCTTCCCAATATCGCTTAACTTCTTCGTCTTCTTTAATAACAATTTGATATTCGGCTTCAACTTCAGCACGGTTTGCCTCAATATAAGACATGGCAGCATTAAATTGCTCGTCTGCAATCTGGGGAAAATCCTGCCGAATATTCTGGTATGAATAACCTGCATGGATGTAATCCATTAATTGATATAGAGTTATACGAGTCCCAGCGATGACAAGTCCGCATTCTGTACGAGTTACCCCCGATTGCTGGTTCGATATTGAAGCCATATCACCATATCTCTAGAAACTATCTCTATCTTAATCTAGGATGGGTTTTCGTCTACCTCAGAAAAAATTTCTCATAAAATTCCGAGTTTTGATAGCAAGCCGATCGCAAACTATCTCTACTCGGAACTACAATTAACATCTAGTTGTTCTTTATTTATCCTTCAACCAACTGAACATCGCCCGTAAATCTTTACCCACTTCCTCGATATGATGTTCTGCTTCTTGACGGCGCATAGCAGTGAATCCTGGTTTGCCAGATTGATTTTCTAGGACAAATTCGCGGGCAAATTGACCGGATTGGATTTCTTTGAGGATTTTGCGCATCTCTGCACGAGTTTCATCGGTGACGATACGAGGCCCTCTGGTAAGATCCCCATATTCTGCGGTGTTAGAAATACTATCGCGCATTTTCGCCAAACCGCCTTCGACAATGAGATCGACGATTAATTTTACTTCGTGCAAACATTCAAAATAAGCCAACTCAGGTTGATATCCCGCTGCTACGAGGGTTTCAAAACCCGATTTAATCAAAGCAGTCAAACCGCCACATAAAACTACTTGTTCGCCGAATAAATCGGTTTCAGTTTCTTCGCGGAAAGTCGTTTCTAAGATACCCGCACGAGTTCCGCCGATTCCTTTAGCATAGGCCATAGCGCGATCGCGTGCCTGTCCCGTCGCATCTTGATACACTGCAAACAAACAGGGAACGCCTTCGCCTTGTTCGTAAGTGCGCCGTACTAAATGTCCCGGCCCTTTGGGTGCAACCATCACTACATCTACGCTTGGTGGAGGAACGACTTGTCCGAAATGGATATTAAAACCGTGGGCAAATGATAAGACTTTACCGTCAGTTAAATAGGGTTCGATTTCATTTTTATAAATCGTCTTTTGTACTTCATCTGGTAGCAGGATCATAATCCAATCGGCTGCTTTAGCGGCATCTGCAACGCTATGAACGGGAATTCCTGCTTCTTCTGCTTTTTTCGCCGATTTGCTACCTGGATACAGTCCTACAATTACTTTCATGCCGCTATCTCGGAGATTGAGGGCGTGAGCGTGACCTTGCGAACCGTAGCCGATAATAGCGATGGTTTTACCAGCAATTAAGTCTAAATTAGCATCTGTATCGTAATACATCCGAGCCATATATCTTATGTATCTCCGCTAGATATTTAATGTAAGTGCAAACTCTCTATTATAGTTCCTCGACGGGGGTTAACTATAATTTCTTGTTTATAATAGGTTTGAATTTCGCTCTCGTATAGACCCCAAATGGGGACAGGGAAAGTCGGAAGTCGAAAGTTAGTGATTCAGGAGGAAAGTAATTTAGAAAAATAGTAACTGGTCACTAGTCGTTGTTAATAAGCAATTTTAGATACGAAGGAGTTTACAATAAAACTCAATGGTACAAACGCTGCATTCTTTAGTTTCTAGTTTAGCGATCGCGCAAAATGAAAGCGAATTGCGATCGCGATTTATGGATTCTGCTAGAGAACTTTTTGAGGCAAATACTTGGGGTTGGAAATCGCTAAACGATCGCTATGAAATCGTCGATTGCGAGTTGCAAGGCGTATCTAATACTATCCTCAAACGCTATCAAGAAGTTGGTTGCGATCGCGATCCTTTGATGCGTTTTGCGATCGAACATCATACCCCCGTAGACGAACAATTAATCTTCACTTCCGAACAATGGCAGCGCAGTCTTATCTATCAACACGTTTTCTCGCGCTATCAGATCGAACATATCGCGATCGCGCCCATTATCGGTAACGGTCGTTTGCTTGGTAAAATTTATGTAGCTCGCAATAAAGACTCAACGCCATTTACTACACACGATCTTAGCAAACTCGGCGCTTTATCAACTCATCTATCAGTTTGTTTGGCTGCATTGCGTTCTAGACAGCAAGCAATAGAATCGCCTTTCGTACAATATTTAACCAAACGAGAGCAACAAATCGCTAATTTAATCGCTCGTGGTTTAAAAACGCCAGAACTCAGCGACAAATTAGGTATCACTCAAAATTCAGTTAAGCAAGCATTAAAGCGAATATTTGTCAAGCTCAATGTTTCGACGAGGGCGGAAATGGTAGCAAAATTAAGGACGATTCCTTATAGATAATTAAAGGTTTTTCTACTGATAGGGTTCCGACAAATTCTTATATATCTTATATTATCTGCTTATCCGCAAAAACTTTGCAGTCATGCCAAAATAAGAGAATACAAACACAAAGATTGAATAGATTATGACTCCACAAAATACTTATCAAATCGTTTGTGAAAAATTACAAGAAGTAAAATCTTTGGAGCGAAAACTAATTATTAGCGAGCTTCAACAAGAGCCGGGGTGGTTAGCTAAATTTAAGCTATTTTTAGATAAAAATCTATTCAAAGTATTTTTATTAATCTTTTTTATCGTCTTCTCTCCATGGCTAACTTATTGTATGATTCTTAAAGCTGAACAAGCTGAGAATTTAACTATTCAAGTCTACTTATTTATTGGACTATTTCTT
>JALOOL010000416.1 GCA_025454425.1 Hydrococcus sp. Prado102
ACCAAGCAAGATGCTTTCTAGACTGAAGGATGCCTTTTTGTCCCTTATACTCCCATAACAGGCGCAAATGTTCTTTAGCACATTCGAGACGCTGGACGAGGGTAGGAGAAGGCAAAACATTTCCCGTTTTCAAGAAATAATCGATCTCTCCTACTAAAAAAGGATATCCTAACGTTCCCCGCGAACACATCACCCCATCGGCTTGAGTTTGCTCTAGACAGCGCGCGGCAGATTCTACCGAAAAAATATCGCCATTGGCAATCACCGGAATCGAGAGAACTTCCTTGACTCGTCCAATCCACTCCCATCGCGCCGAACCATTATATCCTTGAGCGCGAGTGCGTCCGTGTAAAGTAAGCATCGCTACGCCAGCGTCTTCCATGCGTTTCGCAAAATCGAGAATCGTAATTTCGCGATCGTCCCAACCCAGACGGGTTTTGACGGTAACGGGAACCTCTACCGCCCGAATTGCTGCTTTGACAATTGCCTCAGCCACTTCCGGTTGGCGCAACAAAGAAGAACCGCCCCCCTTTTTGGTAATTTTATTAACGGGACAGCCCATATTGATATCGATGGTTTGCGCGCCTTCTGCCACCGCTTTGCAAGCCGCCTCAGCAATAAAATCGGGACGACAGTCAAATAATTGAATGCTAATCGGCTGTTCGTTGGGGTCGATTTCCATGATTTTTGGAACGGCTTTGAGATGATGAACTTCTGTAGCATTCGCCATCTCTGTATACATCATCGATGTGGGCGCGTATCGCCTGACTAACCGCCGAAACACCAAATCTGTCACCCCCGATAGCGGAGACTGCAACACGCGGCTGTTAACCGCCACCGAACCAATTTTTAGCGGCGCAGCAAGTTTTTCTTGCAAGTTAGAAGAAAGAGAAATCATAGGAAATTAGAAATTGGCGATCGCGAGCAGACAATTTTTCAACATACTAATTATCCCTATTTCCTACTCCCTACTCCCTATTGCCTGTTGCCTTTTCCCTGTTCCCTTTTTCCCCTAATGACTCAAAACAATCCGATACCTTGCCTTACCGCTACGAAGCCTTTCTAACGCTTCATTGACGCGATCGAACGAATACATTTCTGTCATCGGTTCGATTTGATGTCGGGCAGCAAAATCAAGCATTTGCGCAACCGTATGAGGACTGCCCAGCGGACTGCCAGAAATTGAATTTTGACGCGAAATTATCGGAAAAACATGAGTTGCAACGGGATTGGGGACAACCCCAACGAAATGCAACCGACCTTTGGGACGCAACGCAACGATGTAGGTAGCCCAGTCTAAATCGGCGTTAACGGTACAAATAATTAAATCGAAGGAGTTTGCAACGGCTTTTAAGGCTTGTGGATCGCGAGAGTTGACGAAATGAGTCGCACCCATTTCTTTAGCTTCCGCTTCTTTATCAGCGCTTGAAGAAAAAGCCGTGACATCGCAACCCCAAGCGCGAAGAAATTGTATCGCCATGTGTCCGAGTCCGCCAATGCCAATAACGCCAACGCGATCGGTTGGTTTAATATCAAATTGGACGAGTGGATTAAAAACTGTTATCCCGCCACAAAATAAAGGCCCTGCTTTAGCTGGGTCGAGATCTTTTGGCAGAGGCATTACCCAATTGTGATGGGCGCGCACCTTATCGGCAAAACCGCCGTGGCGACCGACAATGGTTCCCTCTGCTGTCTGGCACAGGTTATGATTGCCTCCTATGCACCATTCGCATCCCATGCAAGAACTAGAATACCAACCCAGTCCAACTCTTTGTCCGAGTTGCAGATTTTTAACGCTATTTCCCATTGCTGCGATCGTACCAACGACTTCATGACCTGGAACGATGGGATACTGACTGATTCCCCAGTCGTTGTTCAGCATACTCAAGTCGCTGTGGCAAATACCGCAGTATTCGACTTGGATTTCTACTTCTTCTTCGCCTAGAGAACCTGGATCGTACTCGAAAGGCTTTAGTTCTTCGCCCGGTTTGTGTGCTGCGTAGGCTTTAATCATTATTGTTGACCTTTTAGCAAATCGGTGAGATTTCTTTCTTAGGATAGTCGATCGCGTGGGAGTTACGCCTATTTCGCGATCGCATTGTCGCTATTTCCTAACCACATCATTACTTTTAGAGGATTTTCTTAGCGCGATCGCTCTATCTTTCGTCGCATTCCTAACAAAAACGATAGCACTAATAATTTAACGAGCTTGAAATCAAAATATAAGTTTAGATGTAGTTATATCTAAAGTGGCGATCGCGTCTGTATTATTCCGAACCGTCTCACCTATTTCGTCCTCGATGAAACAGTGTCAAAACCTTGTATGTTAATACTTGTGTCACAATTGAGGAACGAGTTATTTACCCAACTAATAAATAAGCTCAAGCCTGTTTGCGAGTCTGCCAAATGTTGTCTAATTACTACAAAGACATCAAACTATTTCGTTTTGACGCACAAATAGGGGATGTATACATTTTGGCAGGCGACGAGATGCAAATTATTGTTCCACCTGATGGACTTTGAAGGTTTATTTAAAATGAAGCCTAATTTTGAAGAAATGAGCGTACCTCAATTACGAGCTTACGTATTAGAACATCGAGAAGATGATGAAGCGATTCGCGCGTTATTTCATCATCCTAGTCTCGAACATAAATGGAAAACGATGCCTCCTATGTTTACTGAAGATGGTAAACCGATTGAAGAAAATATTCGCTTAGCTGAGGAAGAATTTCGTAAAGCAATAGAAAAAGAGAAACAGAGAGAACAAAACAAAGACTCTCAAGAGTAAGAAAGATAATGTGGCGATCGCAAAGAAAACATTTCATTTTAATACTCTAGTACGAGCGATCGCGCTTATGCACTCTCTCTAAATTTGTTTTAATGTTAATGTTTGCGATCGCCTTTAGATGTTAAATAGCAAGTGCGATCGCTTTTGCTGTTATCCCTTGGTTAATCACGTTCTCAACAAAAATAATAACGTAGTATCTTAAGGATTAATCCTTGTTCTTTCATGTATTGGCAGGCTTGGGCTTGATTTCACCAAAAAAACGAGAGGATACTAAGGCTGTGGTTATCACCTCCGCATCTCTGATGATTCTGCGGCAGTCTTCAGAGTGATGGCTCGCTTCATTGTAAATCATCAACAATACAATAGATGGCAACAACTATGTTTATCATTTTCCTCTCTTCATTTCTCTATTGAGGGGATTTTACTTCCTATGTGAGCTTGACTTGATAACTGGTAACTTGGGTTATTACAAAATCAATTTACTTTCTTGAGCATTAATTTTTCAGTGAAATTACTTATTAGTTTCTGACTAAGAAATATTTTTTGGGAAAAAATACTGAGGTTATGAGCTTTGACTAACCTTAAAATAGCAACTAGTAATTTAGATTCAATAAAAGTATGAAAACCAATCTAAACTTAGTTGTTGGTGTTGTAATCGGTATTGTCATCTCAAATGTAATTGTAAAAAATTTGAGTGATTCCAATAAACAAGCTCAACCTATTACTACAAATGCAGAATTTGTTAAGAAAGCTACAGAAGCTTCTGAAACTTCTCAAGATATTCAAGAAGAGAAAAATCAAGATCGTTTAACAAAAGTTGCAAAATGCCAAGCAGATTTCGATAGATTCACACATTATTTTGCAGAGGAAAATTTAATAGACGATGAATATCGTAGCTACTATACAGAATCACGGAAATCTAAAATGATATCAAAAGCAAAAGAATTTCAAGACCTGCAAACGGCAATTTATAATAGTTTCAAAACTGAATGTAGTGGTATTAATATTGAAAACTATGAAGAGGCGCTAGATACTATGGAAACAGCTTTATCTATGCCTAACGTAAATAGACCATAATGCCGTTAGCTCATACCTTAGCATATCAAATGGGTTTAACATATATTGATGTGTCGAAAAGCTTTATCAATTTCACTATAAAAATTGAAAATACACATGACTGTAATGAAGTGTTAGGTTTCACGGTACTCTCTTATCAAAGTCTTCATCCATACAATTTAATAAAAAATCTGAAATAATTTGAGACACTCGATCGAATCGTTTAGGCGATAATCCTGTAGAGTTGGCAGTTAAGATACCATGAGCGAACACATGACGTATACATCTGGCAAAGCAACTAACATTAACATCTCGCCCTTCTCTGAAATCACACATCATTTGCTTAAGATGTCTATTAGTCAAATGTTGTGCAAGAAACGTGGGCAAAGCATTTTCAGTATCTAAATCACGAATGATTTTGATGATTTCTTGTTGTGAGTAAGAATCTTGAAGCAATTTTATCTGTGACTCATTACTTGGATTCAATCCAATAATGTAGCAGTATATCTCAAATGCTGAGTAAACGAGAAAAATTCTGGTAATTGCCGAATACAGTCGAGGTGTATCTGAACCAGAATAAGCATTGCCTAAATCTAATGCCTTAAAGCTTTTTGCTAGTCTAAACCGTGCAGACCATTTAGCTAACTGTCCAAAATTACCAACTAATACTTCAGGTACTATACTGTTTGATTCACGAGTTAGGGAAATCAAACGAGACCATGCTTTCGGGGATCTGCTATTGGACATGAACTTATTTCACTAAACGATTAAGTTATGAGACCTAAGACAAAGCTCAACCGTAGATGCTTCGCGATGCGGCTAGCTCTTTTAAATATCGCAGGTCACTGTAATAAGGTTCCCAAAATCTAACAGCAAATTATCAGCCTTTCTCAACAACCCGAACCTATCGGGGAACGAAAGGCAAGAATGGAAATTGACAATCTGAAAATTACTAAAGT
>JALOOL010000105.1 GCA_025454425.1 Hydrococcus sp. Prado102
ATAATAAAATTGCTAAACTAACCCAAAGTAATTTCAAGATTTGGGCGATCGCTTTCATATATTTGATTTTTTGGATATAATAATAGATTGAAAAAATTTGACAAATTTTAAAAAATTAACCCAGGAGAGCGCTTGTGCCAGAAGCCGTCGGTGTCATTCAAACTTTAGGATTTCCTCCCGTTTTAGCTGCTGCCGATGCCATGGTCAAGGGAGCGCGAGTCACCTTGGTTTATTATGACTTAGCAGAAAGAGGAGAATTTTTAGTCGCCGTACGAGGCCCCATATCAGAAGTAGAACCTTCAGTAAAAGCTGGACTTGAAGCAGCAGAAAAAACAGAAGGCGGCAAAGTAGTTAGTTATTACATCGTTCCTAACCCACCAGAAAACGTTCTTGCTGTATTGCCCATCGAATACACTTCAAAATCGGCTAGATTCAGAACCTAGCAGCTATAGCAGTTTGTCTCGATATAGACTATAGTTAGAAACTGAAAAATCTATGGATTGTATAGTCTATTACTTATTTAGATAGTTTAGTCTAAAAGATTATTATTTTAAGAGTTAGGAGCAAACAAAAATGCCAGCCCAAGCAGCAGTTGGATCGATTGAAACAAGAGGCTTTCCAGGGATTCTAGCAGCCGCCGATGCAATGGTAAAAGCAGGCAGAATTACCATCGTCGGCTATCTACGCGCCGGAAGTGCCCGTTTTACCCTCAATATTCGAGGCGACGTACAAGAAGTAAAAACTGCCATGGCAGCAGGAATTGAAGCCGTGGGGCGCACAGAGGGAGCAGTACTAGAAACTTGGGTGATTATTCCCCGTCCTCACGAAAACGTAGTAGCTATCCTCCCGATAGATTATAGCGATACAGTTGAACCTTTCCGACTCGCGGCAGAAGGGGGAACGATAGGAAATGGCAACCGACGTTAATCAGTGACCAGTGACCAGTGACCAGTTATCAGTTAACTAACCACTGGTTGCAAAAATCAAGTTTAAACCCCTGTAGGGCGGGCAATGCTTACAATAACCCATGAATAAGGGTTATAGGACATTGGCATTACCCATCATTTTACGTTTAAATTGCGATCGCGTAGCGTGGGTGTTGCCCAATCGCCTACTTAATTAAAACGCGCGAACAAACGTTCGCCGATCGCTCTTATGTATAATGAAAGCGGAAATTGATAGTATTCCAAAACAAGCCAACCCAAACAAGCTGAATGGCACACAAAAGTTAATCCCGTCCAGAATATCGGCAACCAAGACAAACTACTGCCAGGTAAGGGAGGGAATAAATAGGCTCCCAAACCGACAATACTAGTGGGAAGCAAGACAAAAGCTATTCCTGCTATCCAATAGCCCCAACCCAACTCGTTTTCTTCTCGGTATCCTCCCGTCCAAGTTCGACCATTCCATCGCCAAGACAGAGGTAATTGGCTATCTGCCATTTTAAGAGTTTGCTGTTCTATATTTGCCGTAAAAATATGGCGACAAAAGTTACAAGCAAATGCCTCCATCAACGGAATGGCAGAAATTTCTCCATGACGACAAACCGGACAAGTATATGTCCCATGAAAGTTTAAACGAGTGCTTGAATTTATAGGCTCAGACATCAGTTTTAAGGGTGTTAACGAGGTAAATTTCCAACTAAGATTTGAGAGTCAAAACGATTGATTTCAAGCCAGATTGGAAGGAATCGTTTTTGATTTAGGAACAGGAGTGTTTTTTAGTCGTTGTAATTGCTGTTGAATGCTTTGTTGTAAGCTAATGCGAGGAATTTCGATTCCTTTTTCTAAATTATTTGGCGTTTCTAAAAATATAAGGCTATCTACTCCTTCGAGTGCAAACAGTTGAAAAAGGAGATGGGCAACTGGAACAGAAACATTCTTGAGTTGTAGATTAGAATTTGCTTGAGCGTGGATAGCATCTTGCGAAGTAGAAAATGCGTAAATAACTTGTTTTTGCTGTTGTGGTTTTTCTATATTAGCGATCGCCGAGACAATCCAATCACCTTCGCGATTTTGCAAAACGTAATATTCTAGATGTTGTAACTGACTGGCAAAAGCACGTAAAACAGGAGTAACACCCTTTTCTATTACTACAGTAGAAATTCCTTGTTGAGGGGCTTCCTCGATTAAAATTTGTAGTTGTCGGTCTAATTTCATTAACTTAACAGCTTAAGAGTTTTCAAAATTGAATGATGCAGCGAATTCTCGAACCAGAAGTTATGGATAGTCCAGAAGAAGCCATTGATTATGATGCAATGGACTTTACAGAAGTTAATACTGCCTTCGCTAAAGCGGCACTCGCACTCGCACCCACAAAGGCAAAAATATTAGATGTAGGAACGGGAACGGCGCGTATCCCTATTCTAATTTGTCAGCATCGTCCGCATTGGCAAATCAGCGCGATCGATTTAGCTCAATCTATGTTAGAAGTCGGTCAAAGGAATGTCGAACAAGCTCATTTAGAAAAGCAAATTAGTCTTGAATTGGTAGATGCAAAGCAAATGCCATACCCCGACAGTTACTTTGATGGAGTTATTTCTAATAGTTTGCTCCATCACTTGAGCGATACCCTTCCTTTTTTATACGAATTTAAGAGAGTCTTAAAACCCAATGGAATGATTTTGATTCGAGATTTGCTTCGACCCTCCAGCTTAGAAATTCTTAATCAAATGGTTGAAGCAATTGGCGCTGACTATAATATCCATCAAACGCAACTGTTTCGAGATTCGCTACACGCAGCTTTTACACTAGAGGAAATCTCTCAGATGCTACAAATAGTAGGGTTGAGCGATGTAAAAGTCTATCAATCTTCAGATCGACACTGGACAATCGAACGAGCTTGGCACTAGATCGTCACATTTTTGACATTTTTAATTGACAAATTTATAGAAAGGTGTAATGATTAATAATTGTGCTAACTAAATTATAAAGCCAAGCACAAGAATTTTAAGGGGGTTTAGCTCAGTTGGTAGAGCGCCTGCTTTGCAAGCAGGATGTCAGCGGTTCGAGTCCGCTAACCTCCATAGAAAAATAAAGATTCTGGTTGCCCATATAACCCGATTTAAAATTAAAGATCGAGTAGATTAATCTACTTGATACTGCTCGTTGGATTTAGATGGTAATACATAGATAACGCCAGAAATCCAAGTCAAAATGACAGAAAGCCAAAAAGCCGCTAATGCAGGTAGCGTCCAAGCTTCCGATAAGGGAGCAATCAAAAGCGCGATCGCAATCATTTGACTGACGGTTTTAAGCTTACCCCAAAGATTAGCGCCTTTAATGTTACTATCGCCCGTGAGGTTGGGATTGACTCGCCAACCCGCGATCGCGACTTCTCTGCCTAAAATTAAGAAAACTCCCCAAGCTGGAACTTTTCCTAATTCAATTAATGACAATAAAGGCCCTAATACCAGTAATTTATCGACTAAAGGATCGAGAAACTTGCCGATTTCTGTGACTTGGTTGAGTTTGCGCGCTACATATCCATCAACCCAATCTGTATTAGCTGCAATCAAAAAAATTACCACCCCAATCCAGCGATTTTGAGGAGTTGGCACGTTTAATAAATAAAAGAGAAACGGCAATCCCAGTAAACGAGAAACCGTAATCCAATTTGGTAAATTCATCAAAGTAAGCAAGAAGGAAATAAATACATAGTGCGAGTCTTTCTTTATCTATTTTGCCTTCTTCACCAACAACTAATTCTCGCTCTAGTAGCAATCTCGATCGCGCCTCCGACGAAAATAGACGCAGAATCGAAGCTTGCGATGTTTTGATGCACCGCTACAATTTTTTCTAACAGTAGCGTTGAATATAATTTCGTTGTCAAAAAAACACGGCAAAGCAGAAGAATAAAAAAAATTTACCCGCCTTAAAGGGCGGGTTATAAAGTATACAAACGATATGGACTCCTAGATGTTAAGTGTTTGATAAAGTTTATGCTTACTAAGGTTTACAACTATGCTGCAACACTTTCTTTATCTCTGCGACCTCTCTTTGCCGATTCAGGCGTTGATTGTGGATCGTCCGTTTTTCTTAGGTGAATGAAGAATTTATTGGAAACTTCAGGAGCGAAACCACCGTTGAAAGGTTTGTGTCTCAAATAATAACGAAAGATGTCGGGTTGATTGGAGCAGGCGGCACAGGCTCTAATCTTTTGTTTGAGGAAGTTTTTGTTGCTGCTTCCTTGTGCCATATTTATAAGTTAGCACTCGTTTTTTTTAATGAAAAGTAGTAGCCATCAAATGTTACACAGATTAATTTTTTGCAAAATAAAGCGACATAAAGAAATAAATGAATTATGAATTATGAGTTATGAATGATGAAAATTAGGCGTTTAGAAGTAGAGACGCTTTATCTATCGTGTCTTTGTAGCGATCGATATTCTCCCTTGTCCTCCTTGTCCGCCTTGTCTCCCTTGTCTTTTTATGCTCTCACTCACCAGTCTCTTTTAATTCGTAGAACGAGACTTGGCAATTCTCCAACTTAAGAAAATTACTGGAATAATCCCGACTACAACGATCGCCAAAGCGGGTGCAGATGCTTCTACGAGTCTTTCGTCGGAAGCATATTGGTAAACGCGCACGGCTAAGGTATCGAAGTTAAAAGGACGAATCACTAAAGTAGCGGATAATTCTTTCATTACGTCCACAAAGACCAGCATCGCCGCCGTTAACATTCCGCCCGACATCAAAGGAACGTGGACTTTAACCAGGGTACTCGTAGCATCGTAGCCCAAACTGCGAGCAGCATCATCTAAAGAAGGTTTGATCTTGTTCAAACTAGACTCAACCGCGCCCAAAGCTACCGCCAAAAAACGTACTAAATAAGCATAAATCAGTGCAGTTATCGTCCCGCTTAACAGCAGTCCACTAGAAATGCCAAAGGTCGATCGCATCCAACTATCGAGAGTATTATCGAAATGTCCCATCGGAATGAGTACGCCAACGGCAATTACAGAACCAGGAATTGCATAACCCATTGAAGCAATACGTATCGCTAAACGCATTCCTATATTGGGTTGTAATCGCTCTCCATAAGCCATCATTAGTGAAAATATCATTGCGATCGCCGCGCTGAGGATTGCCAAGATGAAACTGTTAGTAGCAAGCTCGAAAAAACTATCGTTGAGGGTTTCTTGGGCATTGCTGAGAGTCATATGTAATAAATAGATGCCTGGTACGAGAAATCCCAAAGCAAAAGGCACAAAACAAGCAATCCAAGCCAAAACACCCCGCACGAAACCCAGTTTATATTTGGGCAATTGATGTCGATTGCTAGCGGTTTGGTAATAACGAGCCTGACGGCGCGACCATTTTTCGAGCAAGATTAAAACCAAAACAAAAAGCATCAAACACGCTGCTAATTGAGCCGCTGCTACTCGCTCTCCCATACCGAACCATGTGCTATAAATGCCAGTTGTAAAGGTATTGACCCCGAAATACTGAACGGTTCCGAAATCGTTGAGCGTTTCCATTTCAGCTAATGCCAAACCTGCTGCGATCGCGGGACGAGCGAGGGGTAATGCAACTGTAAAAAAACTATTCCAAGGATTGCAACCGAGCGAACGACTTGCTTCTAAGGTACAAAGCGACTGTTCGAGAAAAGCTACCCGCGCGAGTAAATAAACGTAGGGATATAAAACTAAGATTAACATCGCGATCGCGCCCCAGAGGGTACGAATGCTGGGAAACCAATAATCTCCCGCACTACTCCACCCAAATAGCATTCTCAGCCACGTTTGCACCGGGCCGTAAAATTCCAGCATATCGGTATAAGTATAGGCGAGTAGATAAGCTGGAGCAGCTAAAGGTAGCAGTAGCAACCATTCAAACAACTGACTTCCCCAAAAGTGACACATGGTTACTAACCACGCTCCTCCTACGCCGATCGCGATAACCCCAATCCCAACTCCAACCATCAACCAAAGCGAGTTGAGGATATAATCGCCTAAAACCGTGGCGGCTAGCTGTTGCCAGATTTCACCAGAGGGATAAAAAATGCTACCTAAGACGAAGAAAACGGGGGTAGCAATAAGGGTTGCGATCGCGATTACTAGAAGCGTCCAGCCGTTGAAATCTAGGCGGTTGAAAAGTTGACGGTCTTTTAGTTTGGCTGAGTGAGGTTCTGTCATTCTGTCTCGATTAGTCAATCGTGGGTTGGTGCGATGGGAAGACCCAGTGAATATCTAGTTTAAGACTTGCATTACCGTAGAATCGCTACAACTTCTCGAACAAACTGGTATTTAAGAGATAAAATTCATCGTTTGTCAAGAAGTTTTATTATTTTTTAAAGCAAATGATAACTATAGTTAATTATTAGTTTGCGATCGCTTGAGTATTTTAAATCAATTTTTTAAAGTAAAATAACTTTACATTCTATTTTTATGAAAATCTTTATCAATTATTTAACGAAATTGCGTCATTTGAGAGATTGTGTTAGGCTAAATGGGAATTTCATAATTAGGTCTATAGTGTCTTTTAACTCTTTCTGATTTTTAGAAGCACTAATTTAACGTAGAAGCATTCCAAATTTCAAGTTTTTTAAGAACAAAATTAACCGATTGGTTGTACGAGTTTTGATTAACTTGAGTAACTAAAATTTAAGATTAATTACAAAGGGTTGACAGATTTTCAAAATTGTATATTTGAGAAAAGAAGAATTATTATACAATTCAAATTTAACCTGCCTTGCAATGAAGAAGAATAACCAATAAAGAAAATGGGGACATCCATTCTGGATGCCCCAGAACAGGGGAAGATGGAGAGAAAAACAATGGGATTAGTATAACAGAACGGGTGAATGAGGAAGTCGCTCATTCGTTGGCGTAGCCCGTTCCTTGGACGTAAGTCGAAAGTTGAAAGTAAATATTCGCGCTTATCTTCCTTGTCCTCAATGTTTGGCAATCTTTTTGAACTTTGAACTTTGTAAAGACGCGAAATGAGAGCGTCTCTACTTTGAACTCCCTTTTCACCAATCCCCATTCACTCTTTAAGAGAATAGAAATTTTTAAACCATCCTCGCTTCCAGAAGAATACGATTAAACCTCCTGCGATCGCTAGCATAACCAACCAACACAAAAAATAACCCCATTTCCAATCAAGTTCTGGCATAAACTTAAAATTCATCCCATAAACGCCGACGACGAAGGTTAAAGGAATAAAAATTGTCGAAATAACCGTTAAAAACTTCATGACCTCGTTCATTTTATTGCTCATCGAAGATAGATAAATTTCCATCAAACTTGAGGCGAGTTCTCGATAAGTTTCGGTAATATCGAGCAACTGAATTACGTGGTCGTAACAGTCCCGCAGATAAATTTGTACGTCCGTACTCATCAGCTTATTGCTCGAACGAATCAAAATATTCATCACATCTCGCAAGGGCCAAATGAGTCGGCGTAGTGCTAGGAGTTCTCGCCGGACTGAATAAATCTCTTCGAGCGTATCGCGCGTTGGTGCTTGCAGAATTTTATCTTCTAACTCTTCAATTCTTTCTCCGTAATCTTCTAGGACGGGAAAATAGCCGTCGATGAGAACGTCCAAAAGTAGGTAAGCTAGATAATCGGCTCCAGATTCGCGCACTCTACCTTGATGGGTGCGAATGCGATCGCGCACTGGATCGAAACAATCTTCTAGTTCTTCTTCTTGAAAAGTTAATAGATAATTTTTCCCCAACACAAAACTAATTTGCTCTGTCTCGAAACCATCAGAACTCGGCGTAGGACGAACCATATGAGCGATAATTAACAATTGTTGGGTATAATCTTCTACTTTTGCCCTCTGAGGCACGTTAACGACATCTTCTAACAATAGGGGATGCAGTTTTAAAATCTCGCCGATTCGTTTGAGAACTTTTTCGCTACCCAACCCTTGAACGTCCATCCAAGAAACCGTATTCGTCCCCAAATAAGGAATGAGCGCATTTGGGATTACATCGACTCGGCGAATCGCGTGTTTGGAATTATAGTCAATGAGGATAATTTTTGACGGATTAGCATCTGGCTCGATACTTAGCGTACCAGGTTCGCTACCTGGCTCGTCGTAGTGATAGTCAAAATAATCTTCTTCTTCCTCTTGTTCGCGTTTCTCTTCTAGCGCTTCCTCTAGAGATGATGGATAGCTTGGTAGCCCGTCTTTTTGATAAGAATGCGTCATACTTCTAAAAAGCCGATTGTTGAATGTACAATTGCGTCCGTTTTGAAAGATGGCGAGCAAGCGCGAGTTTTAAGTTTTTCTCGGCTACCCAGAGATATTATTGCGCAAAGATCTTGATTTCTCTGTTAGATGAGACTCTACTGGTCGCCGATCGCTGTTAGAGGAGGATCGATCGCTTTAATATTTATTGCAACTTAGATTAGTAAGATCGATTGTAATTTTATTGTTAAATCAATCGCTAAGGCACAAATTTTGTGCCAATGGTATGAAAACCGATTATTAACGAGCGAGCAATTTTGCCGCACATCTTACACAAGCTGAAGCTAGAAAATTGGGAACAAATCTTGAGAAATTGCATAAAGCGATCGCAACTTACCCAAATTCCATTAAGATTGCTAAAAATTGCGACAAGCTTTGTCATGCTCGTTTCCTATCTGCAAAAAGCTCCCTTCTTCTCTCGTTATTTAACGGTTTTCGCTCTTGGTATCTCAGTTTTCTCTGGCGATGCGATCGAAGCACAACCCGTTCGAGATATCCTTCCAGATCGGACTTTAGGTTCCCAAAGTTCCCGCGTTGAGCGAGTTAATGCCACGCGCGATCGCATTACCGGAGGAGCGACCAGAGGTGCTAATCTATTTCATAGTTTTGAGAAATTTGACGTTAGCGAAGGACGCGCCGCTTATTTTGCCAATCCCGATGGCATTGCAACTATATTCTCTCGCGTTACGGGGAGCGATCGCTCGGAGATTTTTGGAACGTTAGGGGTAGAAGGCGATGCCAATCTCTTCTTCATCAACCCATCTGGCATCATTTTTGGCCCCAACGCTACTTTGGACGTGCGTGGCGCTTTTGTTGGGAGTACTGCTAATGGTATTGCGTTTCCCAATGGGGAGAATTTTAGTGCGACTAATCCAGGCGCGCCACCATTACTGACGATTGACGTACCCGTCCCGATTGGATTGCGATTTGAAGGGACTAATAACGGAATTATCGTTAACCAAGCAGATCTCAAAGCTGGGGGGAATTTTGCGCTGATTGGCGCTGCCATTCGCAGCAACGGGCAAATTTCGGCTCCTGGAGGCGATATTACTCTCGCTACCGTACCAGGCGCGGTGAATTCAGTAGTTCGCTTGGAAGGAACGGGAGAATATATCGGAAGAACACAAGGAATCGGACGACCTAATCTAACGGGAAGAGATATTATCTTGACAGGAGGCACGATTGATGCTTCGTCGAACGGGACGGGTGGAAATGTAACGTTTGACAGTGCGGGAAATGTTTCATTCAATAATGCGACGTTTGTTGACGTGCGAGGGGCTAATGGAGGCTCGATTGCGGTTAATGCCCAAAATGTAAATATCGCAGGTGGCAGTCAACTGCTGGCAGGGATTGGGCAGGGGTTGGGTTTTCGGGGAGCGAATGCAGGCGATGTTACGTTAAGAGTGGCAAAAGATGTAGTTCTCACAGATGCGAGTCGAATTGAGAATCGAGTTAATGAGAATGCGATTGGGAATGCAGGAGATATTATTATTCGAGCAGGTTCTCTAGGCGTATTCGAGGGCAGTGTTATTAGTGCGAGTACCTTCGGACGAGGAAATGGAGGAGATATAACCATTGTGGCAGATGGGGCAGTTGCGATCGATGGTTTAGGGAATAATGTTAGCGCGATCGCGACTACTGTAAGTGAATCAGCCGTTGGCAATGCTGGAGAGATCGACATCAAATCTCGCTCGTATTCTCAAACTAACGATACTCAAATAACTACCTTTGTGGAAGGGGCTAGCGATAGTTTATCAGGCGGACGAGGAAATGCTGGCGATATAACGATACAAACTGAAAACGATTTAACTATTGCTGGCTTTGATGATTTTTTCTTTCCAATTGTTAGCTTTATTTTAACTGATGTAACATCAGGAGCGAGAGGAAATGCGGGTAATATTACTCTTAAAGCAGGTGGAGTGATTAATTTAAGTGATAGCGTTCAATTATTTGCTGGTAATGGTGGAATTGGAAAATCTGGAAATATTAATCTGCAAGCAGAGTCGGTTTCTCTAATTGATGGCGCTCAACTAATTGCTGGCAATGATGGCGGAGGAAATGCTGGCAATATTAGGCTACAAGCAACAGAAGCATTAAATATTAGTGGTTTTGATAATTTTGGTAATTCTAGCGGACTTTTTAGTTCTATCGGTTCTGGACAAGTCAATGCAGGTAATATAGAGCTTCAAGCAAGTTCAATAACATTGAACAATTTCGCCCAGTTGAATACTACCAATTTTGGACAAGGAAATGCTGGAAGGATTTCTTTAAAAGCAAGCGATCGCGTTTCTATCTCCAATAACAGCCTCATTGCTAGCAATATGAATGGGTCAAATGCTGTTGGTAATGCGGGAAGAATTGCCATTGAGTCAGGTTCAGTTTCCTTAACCAATGCTTCTCAAATACAAGCCGCTTCTAAAGACGGCGCACAAGTAACAAAAGCAGGTTTAATTTCTATAGACGCAACTAAAGCGGTTTCTCTAACAGGCAACAACACGGGTCTTTTTGCGAACGTAGAAGCAGGTGGAAGAGGGAATAGCGGCGAGATAAAAATTTCGGCTCCATCAGTTTCTATATCTAGTAATGCTCGATTAAATACCAGCAATGCTGGAGTTGGCAATGCTGGAAAAATTGCCCTCCAGGTCGGGTCGCTTTCATTGAGCGATCGCGCTCAAGTGTTAAGCGAAAATAGAGGAAGAGGAAATGCAGGCAATATTTCAATTCGAGCAAGCGATCGCGTTTCTTTAAATAACAGCTTTATCTCTAGCAGTTTGAATGGGACGGGTGTAGTAGGTAATGTAGGATCGATTGCGATCGATGCTGGTTCGGTCGAGCTTAATAATGGATCTCAATTACAAACTGCTGTTTCTTCTAGCGCACGCTCCACAAAACCAGGTCAAATTTCAGTTAGAGCAACTGATTCAGTTTCTTTGACAGGTAGTCGAACCAGTATTTTTTCTAATATAAATCCAGGAGGAATTGGTAAGAGTAGCAACATTTTTGTTTCTGCTCCATCGGTTTCTCTTGCCCAAGGCGCTCGATTAGATACTAATAACTCGACAGGAGGAAATGCAGGCAATATAACCGTTCGAGCGCAAGACGCATTAACTGTTACTGGCACGGATAGCTCAGGCAATTCAAGCAAAATTACTACTCAAGCTGGACAAGGAAATGCTGGAACGATAGATGTTCGGGCTGGTTCTATTTTGCTGCGCGATCGCGCAGCACTCAGTGCTTCTAATACAAAAAGAGGTAGCACGGGGAATATATTGCTTAGGGCAAAAGATAAGATTTTTGTCTCTAATAGCTTAATATCGACAAGTTTGGCTTCGTTCGATGGCTCAAAGGTTACGGGCAGTATCGGCACGCTTTCTCTTGAAGCTGGTTCAATTTCTATTACTGATGACTCTCGAATACAAGCCATTATTAACCCTAATGCAGAGGCTCAAAAAGCAGAAGGAATTTTTATCCGAGCAACCGATTCAGTATTTTTATCTAATGATGCTCAATTAAGCACTTTGAATGCTGGAGTAGGCAACGCAGGCAACATTAAGATATCTTCCAGAACTATTGAAGCTAGAAATGGTGTTGTTATAGCCTCTACGCTAGTAGGCGAGGGTCAGGGAGGAGATATTAAAATTACCTCAACCGATGCTGTTTCTCTCGATCGCAGCTTAATTGCAAGTAATGTAGCACCCAATGCTAGAGGTAATGGCGGTCAAATTGCGATTTTCACGAGATCGCTTGCTCTTAATAATATTTCTCCTATAACCACTGCAATGCAAGGAGAAGGAAATACTGGAAATATAAAAGTACAAGCTTCAGACTCTATTTCTCTTAACGATAATTCAAGGATACAAGCTAGTCTGATAGGAGTTGGGAAAGGAGGTGATATTACGATCGAATCCCAAAATGGGTTAGTTTCTCTTAATAATAATTCCGATCTAGTTAGTAGCATATCGCTCGGAGCAGAAGGAGAAGGAGGAAATATCAATATTCAAGCTCGCGCTCTTTCCGCTTCTAACGAATCTCAATTGTCAACCGCTACCTCTGGGCAAGGGAATGCTGGAAGCATAAATGTTGCTGTTCGAGAAGCTTTGAATTTCTCTGAGTCGAGACAAAGCTTTCTCCCCACCGGAATTTTTAGTACGGTTCAAGAACCGGGAAAAGGTGATGGAGGAAATATATCAGTTAAAGCTGACTCTATATCGCTTGCAAACGGCGCACAATTCAATGCTAGTACGTTAGGTAAAGGAAATGCTGGCAATATTCAGATAAATACTGATAAAGCTATCGCTCTTTCTGGTATCAGTCCTGACTCTTCCACAAGAAATTCTGTTCCTGCTGGAATTATTAGCGAAGTTGGTCAGACAGGGCAAGGCAAGGGAGGTCAAATCTTAGTTAGCTCTGATTCTTTGTCAATTATTGATGGTGCTAGAATAACCAACAGCACCTTTGGAAAAGGAAATGCTGGCAATATTAGAATAAATACCGATAGGGCAATCGTTATTTCTGGTATTGGTTCTCGCTCTTCCTCACGAGATTTTTTTAGATCTGGGATAGTTAGCCAAGTTGACAAGGCAGGACAAGGTAATGGAGGTCAAATATTAGTTAGCGCTGGCTCATTGTCAATTACTGATGGCGCTTTGATAAGTAATGGAACATTGGGTAAAGGAAATGCTGGCGATATTCAGATAAATACTGATGGTGCGATTGCTCTTTCGGGGGTAAATATTCAATTTTCTGCTCCTGCCGGAATTATTAGTGAAGTTGACGAAACAGGACAAGGAAATGGAGGTCAGATCTCAGTTAGTGCTGATTCTTTGGCGATAAGCGATGGCGCTTTGATAAGTAATGGAACATTGGGTAAAGGAAATGCTGGCGATATTCAGATAAATACTAATGAAGCAATCGTTCTTTCTGGCTTTAGCCCTCAATCTTTCACAGGAGAAGTCTTTAGCTCGGCAATTGCTAGCTTAGTGAGAGAGACAGGAGAAGGGAGAGGAGGTCAGATCTCAGTTAGCGCTGATTCTTTGTCGATAAGCGATGGCGCTCGAATAAGCAACAGCACATTAGGAAAAGGAGATGCTGGCACGATTCAGGTTAATGTTCGAGACAATATCAATCTTTCTGGTTTTGCCTTTTTTAGAGTGGATGGAATTCCTGCGATCGCTTTAAGTGGTATTTTTAGTGATGTTTCTTCCAATGGGCAGGGAAAAGGAGGCAATATCAATATTAGTGCTGACTCGCTTTCGATGGATGATTTAGCTGCTATAAATGCTAGTTCTGCGGGTCGCGGTGATGCGGGGAATATCTTATTACAGGTGGATGATTCAATAAGGCTGACAGATTTAAGCCTTGTTGCAACCAGGGTAGAAGAAGGAGGAATAGGCAAGGGTGGCGATATTATAATTCAATCTCGATCGCCCAATTCAGCCAATGTTATGAACGTTATTCTCGAAAATGGCGCTAGAATTTCGGTCAGCAACTTCGGATCTGGAGTAGGTGGTGAAATCGGAATAAAAACTGACAATTTAACTCTCAATCGCGCTTTAATATTAGCTAGAACTGCTAGCAATCGAGGCGGCAATATCGGTCTTAACATACAAGATTCATTATCTCTACGTAACGGCTCGCAAATCTCTGCTACCGCAGGGACTGCCCAAGCTGGCGGCGATGGCGGCGACATCAATATCAATGCTAAAACTATCTTTGCTGTGCCACAAGAAAACAGCGATATCTCTGCTAATGCTTTTGAGGGAACGGGAGGTAACATTAGCATCAACACTGAAACCATATTTGGCATAGAATTTCGAGATAGACTCACGCCTCTAAGCGATATTACTGCTAGTTCCGAACGAGGAGCAGCAGGACAAGTCATCATTAACACTTCTGGAATCGAACCCACGCGAGGTTTAGAATCTCTAACTGAAGAGAGAATTAATGTCGAAGTGGCTCAAGGCTGTCAAGTCGGAACTGCTAAAGGTGGTAGAGTAAGCTTTTACAATGTCGGACGCGGAGGATTGCCACCAAGTCCAGATGACCTCTTCGATAGTCCCATGCAGGGAGAGTGGCTGTCTTTGGAGTCGGCGGAAGACAATAATACTGAGCCACAAACACAGAATAATTCTCCCGATTTAAGTCGGAAATCTAATGCAATACCTGTTTGGACGTTTTCTTGTTCGGCGGCTCGGTAGATTAACAGTAGATTAACAAAGGTTTTCGCCCCCCTGACCCCCCAATTTTGGGGGAAAAAGAAAAAAACTATCTCTCAAAGTCCCCCAATCTTGGGGGATTTAGGGGGCATAATTCCTGGTCTACTCTAATAAATATTGCTATGAATATGTATGCTAGAAACGCGATCGCACTATATTTAATGAAGTGTAAAAAGCGATCGCATCTAAAATTGATTGTGGCGCGATCGCACAGAATAATAATTGAATATATAGACTAGAAACGCGATCGCATTATGATTAATGGAATGCAAAAAGCGATCGCATTAAAAATCAATTTTCAGTATGGGTAAATTCATTTAAATTTATTTCATTCGCATCGAGTCCGCCAGGAAATTAATTTCCTGGCTAATAGTTTAAGTCCATTTAAATAGTACAAGCCGCATACGATTAAAGCTAATGGAACCGATAAAACTTCTCCTGACATTCTACGAAACAACGAGCGCACCAGATCGCCTCTTTTTCGGAGAAGGAAAACGTCAATGTTCGCTGCAATTAGGAATGAAGGAAGAGCCGATATTATTACTAAAGAAGAAACCGTACTGCAATTTCTTTTAAGAAAGGCACGACTAATAGCAGATGTTTAACTCAAACCTTTGCACGCTGACAAAATCAGTGTAGCGTGGGATTCCCTCCTTACTAACCCGTGCTTTAAAGTGAGGTTTCTGGGCTAGGGGGCAAAAACCGCCGTAGAAGATTTAGCTATCCTATAGAAAAGACTCTCGATCGTAGTTGCAGAATTAATTCTTAAATGAACGTAGTAGACTATCTTCGTATCAGCTTAATCGACCGTTGTAATTTTCGGTGTCAGTACTGTATGCCTGAAGGCGCAGAACTCGATTATATTCTGCGACAAGAACTGTTAACGGATAAAGAAATCATCGCCTTACTTCAAGAAGTCTTCATTCCAGTTGGATTTAAAAAATTTCGCTTGACAGGAGGCGAACCGCTTTTACGTCCTAGTGTAGTAAATTTAGTCAGAGATATTGCCTCGCTCAAGGAAACCGAAGACCTCGCCATGACCACCAATGGCTTTTTACTCGCAGATATGGCGCAAGATCTTTACAATGCAGGGTTGCGCAGAATTAATATCAGTCTCGATTCGCTCGATCCGCAAACTTTTGATAAAATTATCGGCAATCGCGGTCGCAATCGCTGGGAACAAACTTGGAAAGGAATTTTAGCCGCTCATCGAGTTGGTTTCGATCCCCTAAAATTAAATGTTGTTATTATTCCAGGAGTAAATGACACAGAAATCGAAGACTTAGCAGCTTTGAGTATCGATCGCAATTGGCACGTTCGCTTCATTGAATTTATGCCGATTGGGAATGGCGAGTTATTTAGCGATCGCGCTTGGATACCCTCCGAAGAATTGCGAGGACGGATTAGAAGTAAATGGGGTTTGATGGAATCTAACGTGCGCGGAAACGGCCCTGCTGACGTATTTCAAATCCCTAACGCGAAAGGAACGTTAGGATTTATTAGTCAGATGTCGGAATGTTTTTGCGATCGCTGCAACCGAATGCGATTATCGGCGGATGGTTGGTTGCGTCCCTGTCTGTTAAATGAAACGGGTCAACTCGATCTCAAAACGGCACTTCGCAGTGGCGTTGATTTTGCTGTATTACGCGATCGCCTTCGCCAACTGTTGCTGCTTAAACCCGAAATCAACTTTAAACAACGAGATAATGGCAGCACAACGGGAACTTATACTCGTACCATGTCTCAAATTGGCGGTTAATTAAGCCAAAAGAAGCTAATCCAATCTTCTGATTTTCAGAATTTGATTTAGCGAGACATAGCTAATAGCCTCCAAATCTTACTTGTTATTACGAACGAATCATACTCAGAAACTCTAAATTTTTAGTCTAAATCGGAGCGGTAATTTGTCAAGCCCCTCAAATTTGGAAGCATAGGATTTCCGTAGTGTTTTGGAAGTATAAGCGTTCCGCCACGGAAAAATTATCATTCCAGTGACAACAAGGCTCCCCTTACAAGAAAAATTAAAAATGGAGCTAAGGGGAGTCGAACCCCTGACCTTTTGAATGCCATTCAAACGCGCTACCAACTGCGCTATAGCCCCGTATCGTGCATTTATTATAATGCCTTAAAATTTTCTGGTTCGTCAAGTGTTTAATAATTTTAATTAAATTAATCAACAAAAATAAATTAAAAGCAGTTGAGCCGATCGCAACTTTATCGGCAAAAAGAACGCGCTTAGGTCAAGTAACTCAAACAATGACCCATCAAAAAATAAACGACTAGCATAGCCGCAGCAGCAAGCGCCACTAGGGTTCCAGCCAACATGAGCGAAAATTCTCGTTGCTCGAACGCCTCTTGCATCAGATGCAGCGACCAGGCGACTAAAGCCACATCAAAAATGAGAATTGGAATCAACATATTTTAAAAAATGTTAACTTTAGTCTATTCTAATACATATTTTTAAGGTAGAGAATGGTGTTTTGCAACCTTAAGAATGTCTAAAGATGTTCTCCTAAAGCATTCGCATAGGAACTTGAC
>JALOOL010000417.1 GCA_025454425.1 Hydrococcus sp. Prado102
AGGACACGAAGGATTAGCAGAGGCGATCGATTGGACGAAAATCTGGATGCTGCCCAATACAGCAGGTTGTAAGACAGCAGAAGAAGCGATTCGAGTGGCAAGATTGGGACGAGAAATGACGAAATTATTGGGTCAGGAAGACAATAACTTTGTCAAACTCGAAGTAATTCCCGATCCTAAATATTTATTACCCGATCCCATTGGAACGCTACAAGCTGCCGAACAGTTAGTTAAAGAAGGATTTGCCGTTTTACCTTACATAAATGCAGATCCCCTTTTAGCCAAACGCCTCGAAGAAGCGGGATGTGCAACGGTGATGCCTTTGGGATCGCCCATTGGTTCGGGACAGGGCATTAAAAATGAAGCTAACATCGCTATTATCATCGAAGAAGCTAAAATTCCCGTCGTCGTGGATGCTGGCATCGGTACGCCCAGCGAAGCGTCACAGGCAATGGAAATGGGAGCAGATGCCTTGTTAATTAACAGTGCGATCGCGCTTGCTAAAAATCCCGTCCTCATGGGGCAAGCAATGGGTATGGCAGCACAAGCAGGGCGATTGGCTTATCTAGCAGGAAGAATGCCACTGAAAAATTATGCTAGTGCAAGTTCGCCTTTAACGGGGACAATTAGCTAGTTTTCGGTAATATTGAATGAATTTTAGTAGTTTTGCCCAATGGTGCTTGCACAAAGATGAACTTACGCCTGCTGCAAGGCATAAACTCAATAGCAAAAGAATTTTCTTTGGCTGACTTCTCATTTGTAATAGAAGAACAAATATTCCAGCAATTGCTAAGGGAAAGTGAAGAATTCTTTGTCAACTCAAACTTAGATGACGTACAAGGTTTTCTACGACGCGATATTTGGAATAGCCATCTTGATTTTGGAACGTTGATAAGTAGAGTTTTTCTACTAGAAGAAGATTATGCCGCCAAACTCAACATTAATTTGGATCGAAAGACTCAAGAATGGTTGCAATGCTTGAAAAATCTTTTAGAATCTTGCGGTTGGTTAATTCCTTTTGAAGATGTATGTTTGGTATGCGATCGCCCAATTACAATGTCGTTAGACGAGCAAAATAGCCTCCATGCTGAAGGCAAACCCGCCCTTCAGTACGCTGATGGATATAAACTGTACTCCTATCATGGCGTTACAATCGCATTTGTGAGGAATTAAACGCGATCGCACTCGATACTTGGAAAGAGTATAGCTTGCTCAAAATTGATGCAGATGCCGATATCGAACCAATTGTTTTACTAAAAATGGCTTGTCCTAGTACCGGATATATCCATGTATTGCGCGTTCCACCCGACTTAGAATCGGCAAGACAAGCGATTGCTTGGGTCAATTGGGGAATCGACCCAGAAGAATTTGAAATACAAACCTAAAGCAAGTTTAACAAGGTCGTCTAATATATATGGTTAAACCTTGCGCTACCTCTGTGCGCCTCTGCGTGAGGTAAAAAGTAACCTAATCTGGAAGAGCAAACCCCATGCGAGGATCGCGAATATACAAACCCAGAGTAAGCGATTCTATCACCGTATCCCATACTGGCGTAAAACGCTCTGCATCTTCCGCCCAATAATCAAAGGTAATCAAACATTGAACCCCAGAACCCAACCCGATACAAATACGAGAATAAGCATCGCGCTTTTCTTGAGGGTCGATAAATTTAAATTGCATCCAAACGATACGGGCAGTTTGACGCTTGAGTTTAATAATTTCGCCTTGTTCGATGGGATTGCGAGTGTCGTCTCGAACCACTTTTTTGAGCAGTGGAACTAGGGGAACATCCCGCCAGTCGCCAGGAGGCAATATATTATAAGAAGCCTCTAGGCGACAGTCATCATTGGGTGGCTTAGCGTTTAAAAATCGAAAGGAGTCGGTATCGGGTTCAAAGAACCAGTCTTGAGGGACATCGAAGCGCAATGCACCTCGTCCCGCAACAAAGATTCGATGGTCTGGCGTTGCTTTCCAGTTGTGGTCTTCTTTTAATTCTATGGTTTCTTTAATCCATTGAAGACCGTGTTTTTTGCGCTTAGACATACCACCATAGCCCGAACTTTCCTTTCAGCTTATAACAATTTTTATGTTTTCGCGATCGCGATTCGCGCCGAGGTGAATTTGGCTGTAAGGACGAATAGCCATTCGCCCCTACTAATCACTCAGACTTATGTTGTATTAGCACCTTTCTAATCCTTACGAGACAGCCACTGTAAAATCAATTCATTGACTATCTTGGGATTTTCGTCGTGAGGACAATGACCCGCATTGGGAATTGGGTAAACTTCTACATCGCCTCCGTTTTGCGCTAGTTCTTTGTAAATTTTTGCTCCTGTAATAGGAGTCCAAGGATCTTTTTCCCCCCACAAAATTAATAAAGGATGTTTCACACGCGGTAGTAATTCTTGTGGAGAAGAACCTGCGGGTGCTGTTAAAACCGATGCAAATACCTGTTGCGCGCCAGGGTGACACGAAGGTTCGTACAGCATATCGATTAATTCGTCTGTGACAGCGGCGCGATCGCTATACACTTGATATAACGTGCGGCGAAGGCGATGTTTTTGGCGAATATTATTAAAAATAATATTCCCCGTAAGGGGCGAACTCACTAGCTTGGTAAAAGCACCCATGACCAAGCGCAAAGGAAGATTAAATTCTTCGGGACGATGATTGAGTCCTCCCGCACTGTTAATTAATATTCCTCCTGCGGCGATTTCTGGAAACTCCGCGATCGCAGTCAACGCCAACAATCCCCCGATTGAGTTTCCCACCAGTACCATCGGTTCTTTAATATGTTCTTCCCAAAAATCTTTAATTTGCTTTGCCCACAATTCTATGGTATAATTGCGCGTTGGCTTATCCGAACCGCCAAACCCCAATAAATCCATAGCAAAAACGCGATATCCTTCTTCTGCAAGAACGGGGATATTTTTTCGCCAATGCCCGATTGAAGCACCAAAGCCATGAATAAGCAGCAATGGCTTTCCCATGCCCATGACTGTATATTGAATTTTGTTTCCTTGCCAATTCCAAGTCAGTTTTTCAAAAGTATTGGTTGTTGATACGAGTTGTACAGTCATCTGATATTTTGAGTCGAGCGATCTACCTTTAACTTTTGTAAACTATTTTTAAGTAAAAATGCAAATGTCCAAAGGCAGATGTATGTAGGTGGGGATTGCTAAAAAGCTCTTAACCCTTATCCCTAGACAGTTATAGGCAATATCAACTCTACGATTTGGATAACTCGATCTCAAATCCGTTCGATTGGTAGCGACTGTCTCGATCGAGCGCGATCGCCAAAAAACCGCTCCCTAACGTGATAAATAAAATATAGTTAGCAAGCTAAAATACTCAAAAGCCGTGGCAAAATCAGAAACTTCTTTTAATCTCGCACGTACTCCCTTATATGACCTTGCGATCGCGCAAAAAGCCAGAATGGTCGCTTTTGCTGGATGGGAGATGCCCGTACAATTTAGCGGTCTTAAACAAGAACACGAAACGATACGTAAGGCGGTTGGGATGTTTGATATTTCCCACATGGGTAAATTCTTTCTGCAAGGAAAAGAATTACTCAAAAGCTTCCAGTCTCTAGTTCCTTCCGATCTAGAACGCTTGCAACCCACTCAGGCGCAGTATACCGTGCTTTTAAATCCTCAAGCTGGCATTATTGATGACATTATTTTTTATTATCAAGGCAAAGATGAGACGGGCGAGCAACATGGCGTACTCATCGTTAATGCAGCTACGACTAGTAAAGATAAAGCTTGGTTATTAGAACATTTAGATACCGCTTCTGTTCATTTACAAGACGTTTCGCTAGAAAAAGCTTTAATCGCTATCCAGGGCCCACAAGCGATTACCTCGCTGCAACCTTTCGTTAAAGCGGATTTGAGCGTGATGAAAGCCTTTGGACATATACAAACAACCGTATTAGATTCGCCTGCTTTTATTGCTAGAACAGGCTATACCGGAGAAGATGGGTTTGAGGTTATGGTAGACTCTGCGATCGCGAAACAGTTATGGCGATCGCTCGCTGAAACAGGCGTAGCCCCTTGCGGTTTGGGCGCGCGAGATACCCTACGTTTAGAAGCAGCCATGTGTCTCTACGGACAAGATATCGACGATACAACGACTCCTCTAGAAGCGGGTTTGGGATGGTTGGTACATTTGGATAGCAAGGGCGATTTTATCGGACGTTCGGTATTGGAGAAGCAAAAAGCATCGGGTGTAGAACGTCGTTTAGTCGGGTTGCAGATGGAAGGACGACATATCGCCCGTCATGGCTATCCCGTTTTGTCTGAAGGTAAAGTAGTAGGAGAAATCGCCAGTGGCACTTTATCGCCAACTCTCGACAAAGCGATCGCGTTAGCTTACGTACCTACTAATCTTAGTAAACTAGGTACATCCCTAGACGTAGAAATTCGCGGCAAAACCTATCCCGCTTCAGTAGTTAAAAAACCGTTCTATCGTTCTCCTAACCGACTTTGACAGTAACCAGTAATCAGTAATCAGTTATCAGTGATTAGAATTTTCGACAAAATGTTAAATTAGATACAGAATTGAATTCCGTGACAGCACTGGGGAAGCTAAATATGCTTACTCCAGTTTTTTTAGTAACTGTCAATCTCGATCTATGCGATCGCACTATCAGTTTTTGAAAACAGAAGGAATAATTAACTGGTCAATTGTTTAATTTTAGCTGGTCGCAATTCATCTCAAAGCGACAAGTGAATTCTGCATAAGCAGCTTATCTCTCTACTCGATTCACTATAACTAGAAATTGCGATCGCGCCTGGA
>JALOOL010000418.1 GCA_025454425.1 Hydrococcus sp. Prado102
CAATCTAATCCTCATAAGGCAACCCAAGTTTATCTCAATACTTTGGCGGTGTATGCCACCAATTATTATTTACAATGCCTGGAGTTTAAAACCAATCTAGAAAAGAGCGACAGTTGGAATCCGACTCTGCAAACGCTGATGGATGTAGCCGATTTGGAGGTTGCAGATTGTGGCAAGTTAGAGTGTAGGGCTATAACGTCTCAAACCGACTATCTTAGGGTTCCAGCAGAAGTTTGGAGCGATAGGATTGGTTATGTAGCCGTACAGTTTGACGAGTCATTGCGCCAAGCAACGCTGCTGGGATTTACCGAAAAAGTAGCAGGGTGCAAGTTACCGATCTCCCAGTTGCGATCGCTCGAAACGTTTCCAGGATACCTCAACCGACTCAGACAACCCCAATCCGTCGTTAAACTGAATCGATGGTTAGAAAACATTTTCGAGGCGGGATGGAATGCGGCAAACGAACTTTTTATCGCGCCTAAACCCGCTTTTAATTTTAGAGGCGGCGATCTGGCAACGACTCCCGACGATAATTCTTTTCCCGTCGTAAAACGAAGGAAATTGCTGGATTTAGAAGAGATCGCCGAACAAGTGGTGTTAATGGTGGGATTAATGCCTACAACCGATCGCGAAAGGGAAATTTGGGTGAAATTGTTTCCCGATGGAGATCGAACTCATCTGCCTCCCAATCTTCAACTTATCGTTCTCGATGACACGGGAGAGGCATTAATGCAAGCAACTGCCAGAAGTACCGAATCCATATTACTCAAGTTCAGTGGCGAAGTAGGAGAACATTTCAGCCTCAAAATCGCCTTGGACGACCTCAGTTTAAGTGAAACATTCATTATCTAAATTCTTAAAAATTATGCCAGACAGCAGAAAATTAGTTGTAATCAAGCTAGATGGCGATATCGAGCAGCAAGGATTTCGAGTATTTTTAGAAATTGGACTAGAAGGCGATCGCCCGCAAACTGAAATAATCGGATTCCTACCTCCCGATCTAGAGTTAGTTGCCTGTTTGGAGCAATGGCAAAAACAATATCGCTCTTTAGGAATGCTAACTCGCATTAAACCAAAAGAAATTATTTATGAAGGGTCGCTCAGTCGATTTGAGAGTTGCCGTCAGATGGTGAATCGATTGCGCGATCGCTTGAATTTTTGGTTGGAATCCGAGTCTTTTCGTCCCTTAGATAAGCGTTTGCGCGAGGAATTAAGCCGCCACGAACCCATTCGCATTCTCATCCGCACTCATGACAGCTATCTCCACAAGTTTCCTTGGTATTTGTGGGATTTTATCGAACATTATTCGCAAGCAGAAATTGCTCTCGGCGCGCCAGTCTTCGATCGCCCTGAAATCATCCAACAAAAAACTCAACCAGGAAAAGTTAAAATCTTAGCAATTCTCGGTCACAGCGAAGGAATCGATGTTGAAGCAGATCGACAAATATTAAACTCTCTTCCCGATGCCGAAGTCACTTTTTTAGTCGAACCGCAACGCCAGCAACTGAGCGATCGCCTCTGGGAACAACCTTGGGATATCCTTTTCTTTGCCGGACACAGCGAAACACAAGAAGATCGAGGTCGGATTTATCTCAATCCCCAAGAAAGCTTAACCATAGAAGAACTCAAATATGCCTTATCGAGAGCGATCGCTAATGGCTTATCTATTGCTATATTAAACTCCTGCGACGGTTTGGGATTGGCACGACAACTCGAACAGCTTAATCTACCTCAAATTATTGTCATGCGAGAACCCGTTCCCGATCGCATCGCCCAAGAATTTTTGAAGTATTTTTTGGGAGCATTTTCTAGCGGCGAATCTTTCTATGAATCCGAAAGACAAGCAAGAGAACGGTTGCAAGGGTGGGAACATCGCTTTCCCTGTGCCAGTTTACTACCAACCATTTATCAAAATCCAGCCGCTATTCCCCCTAGTTGGCGATCGCTTCAAGGAAAGTCGAAAGTCGAAAGTCGAAAGTCGAAAGTATTAGGACAAGAAGGTCTTGGGAGACAAGGAAAGTCGAAAGTCGTTGGCGTAGCCCGTCCCTTGGACGTAAGTCAGAAGTTGAAGGTATTAGGACAAGGGAGACAAGGAGGACTTGGGGGACAAGGAGACAAGGGGACAAGGGGACAAGTAAATAAATTTACTTTCGACTTTCGACTTTCGACTTTCGACTTCCAAAAGGGTTGGCGAGAACTGAAAGTTGCTTTCATCATCAGCTTGCTGGGAACTTGTTTGCTGCTAGGAATGCGATCGCTAGGAATTTTACAAAAATGGGAACTACAGGCATTCGATCGCCTCATGCAACTGCGAGCGATAGAACCGAGCGATCGACGGATTCTGGTCGTCACAATCGAAGAAGCCGATATTCAAGATCAGACGAAACAAAACATGAAGTTGCGCGGTTCGCTTTCTGATGAAGCGCTTGCTCAATTATTGCGCAAATTAGCTCCCTATCGACCCAAAGCGATCGCTTCTGATGTCATTCACGATTTTCCTTACGAAAGCGATTTAGCCGCCCTTATCAAACAAACACCTGAGTTTGTCGCTATCTGTCGAATTAATAGTTCTCAAAGCAATTTGGTCAGTATTTCTCCACCGCCTAATTTTCCTATTCAACAATTGGGATTTACTAATTTTGCCCTCGACCCCGATAACGTCATTCGCCGCCAGATTTTAGGCATGGCAAGCGATGATGTTTGTCCGACCGATCGCGCTTTTAGCTTGCGAGTTGCCCTTGACTATCTGGGCGATCCCTCGCTCGATCTGACTTCAGATGGTTTGTGGATCGATAAGGTTCTGTTTCGACAGTTGGAATACGATTCAGGTGGATATCAATTGTCTCCCAAGGATGCACTCGGCTTTCAAATTCTTGTCAATTATCGTTCTTCTCCTCCCCAGCAAATCTCGCTTAGAGAGATTCTCAACGAGTCTAGGAGCGATCGCCTCAAAAATTTAGTTAAAGATCGCATTATTCTCATCGGCGTAGCTGGCGAGCAACAAGATCTTCATTTAACGCCTTACAGTGTCGATAATCGCCAAATTCCAGGAGTTATCGTTCACGCTCAAATGGTCAGTCAGATTATTAGTACTGTCAAAGACGGGCGATCGCTCCTGGGGTGGTGGGATCGCTGGGCAGAAATTGTTTGGATAGGAAGTTGGTCTTTAGTTGGAGGAATTTTGGTTTTATGGGGGCGATCGCCCTTCTATAAAGGAGTAACCATTACTATTGCTCTCGTCGCTTTAGTAGGTTCTTGTTATATCTTTTTAGTTGCAGGCTTTTGGATTCCTCTAGTTCCCTCGGCGTTAGGATTAATTGTAACGGGAGCAGGCGTAACCACTTATCTCAAATCCGATCGGTAGGTGAGCGTAATTAAATGTAAAATAGTGGGTAATGGTAATAATCTTCTAACCTTTATTCATAGCTTATTAGAGGCAGCGCTCATCCTTTAAAAAATGTAACTTTATTTTTGTTTGCCTACTTGGAAGACTATTAGTTCGTCAGATTGAGGCGGCTACAAATTATGAATATTTATAAATTATTTAGTAAAAAAATAATTATCTGTGCTTTTATAACGCTTCTGCTCGTTTTTTTGCAAGGATGGATGCAAACCGCGCAATCGCAGTTTTTGCCGCTAATAGTAGCTTCTCAACAAGAGCCAGATTTTTCAAGTACGGGTAGACCGGGCAGGCAGACATCGGGCGAAAGTCGCGGCAACTGTCCGGCGACTAAGCTACCGCTGACTGCTTTGATGCCGACTTCACACTGGGGAAAAACGGCAATAGAACGACCGACATTTTGGTTTTACGTTCCTTATTCTCCTCAAGAAGCCCCTATAGGAGAATTTGTATTGCAAGATGTAGAACGGAACGATATTGCTCGAATGCCGTTTATTTTGCCCCAAACGCCGGGATTTGCGAGCGTGACGCTTCCCGACGAGCGCACGCCCCTAGAAATCGAGAAATGGTATCGTTGGTATTTCAAAGTCTATTGCGATCGCCAAAGATCCTCTAGTCCCATTTTTACTCAAGGTTGGGTGCAGCGAATTGCTCTGAGTTCCGAACTTAAAGAACAGATGTACAAAGACATAATTTATACAGCGGATCGGGTTTGGTATGACGCGATCGCCGATTTAGCTAATCGTCGCCTAGCTCAGCCTAGTAACGCTCAAATTGTAGCCGATTGGAACCGCCTTCTAAAAGCTAAAGGAGTTGAAATAGAATTGCCTAGTTCAGAAGCGATCGCAGGAAATGTTATTTTTGAGTAGCTTAACCCAACAAAGTTTATTGATGGTCAATCAGGCAAAGAGGATTTCACGTACTCTAATAATCCTTCACACGAGTCCAACAGCAAATCGATAACCTTTTCAAATCCTTCTCTGCCGCCATAATAAGGATCTGGAACTTCGCGAATTTGATGGCGGGTAGCAAATTCGCACATCAATCTGACTTTATCGCAATATTGTTGGCGAGGATCGAGGGCAAGAATATCGAGATAATTATCTTTATCCATCGCCAAAATTAGGTCATAATTTTCAAAATCAGCTACTTGAAACTGCCTTGCTCGTCCTTTCATGGATATACCGCGCATAGCTGCCGCTGCGCTCATCCGGCGATCGGGAGGCGACCCGATATGATAGCTAGATGTGCCTGCTGAATCGCAGATAATGCGTTCGCTCAATCCTGCTTGCACAATCAGGTGATTCATAATATTCTCAGCAGCAGGAGAACGACAAATGTTACCCAGACAGACAAAGAGTAATTTATAAGCCATGAATAAAGATAAAGATTAAAG
>JALOOL010000419.1 GCA_025454425.1 Hydrococcus sp. Prado102
GTACAAGTAATGCCAGTCGAAGATCTTCGTCTCAACAACAACAACCTTCAGAATCAGAAGCCGGTGTAAATGATGCTCCCAACAACTCATCCTTTGCTGGTTTTTGTTATAATGCATGCTAAGAAAGTAAGGAGTGTTCTTTTTCTCATCTACATATTGAAATTTTTTAGCCTGAAATGTTGAGGTATTAATGATCAGAGGCTTCGAAAATAGTAAAACTAACAGTCCATTATTTCTGCAATACTAAACCATAGACTGCCTCAGTTTGCTGTGCCAATTTGAACCAATTAAAACGAGTTTTTAAATCTTCATAAGCATTATCGATCAACCACTGCGCGTAACCTGGATTTTTCAAAACCTCTAAAATTCCCCAAGCTAGAGAATCGGCATTATTTGTATAAGTGACAATTCCCGTTTTCGTATGTCGTACCACTTCGGGAAAACCTCCCGTATCGGACACGACGACAGGAACTCTAGCAGCAAAACTTTCTAAAGCGACGATACCAAATGGTTCGTAGAGACTGGGAAAAACAGCACAGTCGGCGATTGTTTGAAACTTATCCAAATCCTCTTCCGACATAAAACCTGTAAAAAAGCACTTATGCCAGATTCCCAAATGCCAAGCCTGGTGTTTGAGTTTATCGGAATTGCCCCCGCCGATGATAACAAATTTTACATGGCCGTTCATCTCCCCAATAATCCTGGAAGCGGCATTTAACAAAATTGAAACGCCTTTTTCATGGGTGATGCGACCGACATAATAGACAATTTTTTCGCTATCCTGAGCATAGCGACGGCGAAGACCCTGATAGTCAAAATGGGGATTTCGGTGCTTTTTCTCGGCTCTAATGCCATTGTAAACCACATCTACCTTATCTGGAGGGGTGCCTAATGCCCGTTGCAGTTCTTGACGCATATAGCCGCTACAAACGATAACGCGCCAAGCATTGTAGACGAGGTTGCCTTCTTTGCTACAAATGTAACGTTGCTCGTTGGTATAAATGCCATTGTAGCGACCGTACTCCGTAGCGTGTATAGTAGCGACCAGAGGAATTTTGAAAAGGTGTTTGAGCGCGATCGCGGCATCTGCGACTAACCAATCGTGGGCGTGGATTAAATCGAAGGGACCTTCTTCTGCAATCAGCTTGCCTCCATAATAGCCCATGCTATCGTTCATATTAACGATCCAGTGGAAAAAATCATTTCCCCAAGCAACCGGAACCCGATGGACGCAAACGCCTTCTACTTCTTCATAACCAGGCGCTTGACCGAACTCTACCGTGATTAAATGAATTTCATGTCCTAATTTGACTAGTTCTGGGTAAAGTTCCGCTACGTGACGTGCTATCCCGCCAACTATTCGCGGGGGAAATTCCCAAGTCAGCACTAAAATCCTCATACACCAAAATCCTCTAATCTGCAAACCTCAATACAAATTGACATATCTATCAAACTTTTTCAACATTAGCGATTGGTAATCGGTGATTAGGGATTGGTGATTGGCTTCGCCTGGGGGAAAGGCTTCGCTTGGGGAAAGGGCAAACGCTTCGCTGGGGAAAAGGGGAAAGGGTAAGGGGGAAAGGGAGAATATTTCTTTTTGAACTTTGAACTTTGAACTTTGAATTACTAATTCTACCAAACTGGATCGTCGTAGACATTAATCGTTAACTCTTTTGTGCCAGCGGGAACCGAACTGATACAGGCACAAATGGGAGTTCCGTCTCCTAATTCTACCTCGCAAGCGTGACAAGACCCCATGAGGCAGCCTGTAGGAATAAATACGCCCGCACGTTGCGCCACCTCTAATAAAGGTTCTCCTGGTTGGGCAGGAATATTAATATCGTCGGGGAGGAATCGAATGTTAACTGTCATCTAAATTATCAATTCTGAATGCTAAACTCTTAGATTCTAGCTAGTACTTTAATTTGCAATTGAGAATTTAAAAGTCAGAATTTGGCGATCGCATTTACCTATTTACCTTAGCTTATTTATCCGGTAATAGGGGAGTTAAATCTATGTATTCGTTGACTAAATCGGCGATCGCATCGAGAACCATTTCTCTTTGTTCGCGATAGTTAGCAATGCCCGTGGGTAAGGAATAGAGTCCGCGTCGCTGTCTGAGATAATTCAACCAAGAACGCCGCCAAGGCCCGTTATCGAACAAACCGTGCAAATAACAACCCCAAACCGATTGAGAATCGTTGACTAAACCTAAATTCGAGTCATTAAATAAGAACGAATAGGTAGCTTTGCCAGAGATTTTTTTAGCTGATTCGACAATTTTGGTCGTTCCTTGATGAATTTCATATCCAGTAATCGGCAAACCCGACTGGGGATAATTTGACACAACTTGTCGCTGACGAGCTACTTTATCGCGAGATATAATAGTTGCGGTCGGCAAGAGATTTAATCCTGGATATTCGTCATCGTCGCTTTCGATGCGATCGGGATCGAGTACGACTTGACCGAGCATCTGAAAGCCGCCACAGATACCGAGAACGATTCCGCCTGCTTCGGCATAATCTTGAAGTTTCGCTGCCATACCGCTTTCGTGCAAAGCGATGAGATCGGCAATCGTCGTTTTAGAACCAGGGATAATCACCGCATCGGGATGTCCTAAAGATTCTTGCAGTCCCACGTATTTTATCGAAACCGACGATTCGGCATCCAAAGGATCGAAATCGGTAAAATTAGAAATGCGAGGCAAGCGCACGATCGCAATTCTTATTTCAGAACTCGCTTTGTGAGAATTTCTCTCAAACAAAGTTAAGGAATCTTCTGCCGGAAACATGGTATCTCTCCAGGGAATCACCCCAATTACCGGAATTCCCGTTCGATTTTCCAGCCAGCTAATTCCAGGATCGAGAAGCGTTTTGATGCCTCGAAACTTATTGATGACAATGCCTTTGATTAAGGCGCGTTCGTCGGGTTCGAGTAATTCTAAAGTACCGACTACGTGTGCAAATGCGCCTCCGCGATCGATATCCACGACTAAAACCGTATTAGCATCTAAATGCTTGGCGACTCGCATATTAGTCAAATCGCGATGCTTGAGATTGATTTCTGCGGGGCTTCCTGCCCCTTCGCACACTACCAGGTCAAATTCTGCCGATAACTTCGACAGCGAGCCTGTAATCGCCTCCCAACCGCGATCGAAGTAATGTTCGTAATAATCGGAAGCCGTAGTTTTTCCTACGGGTTTGCCCATCATAATCACTTGGGAAGTCATATTTCCTTGCGGTTTGAGCAAAATTGGGTTCATTTCCACCCTCGGACTCGTTCCCGCCGCCCACGCTTGTACGGCTTGAGCATAGCCGATTTCTCCCCCCGTCGGCGTGACGTAGGCATTGAGTGCCATATTTTGACCTTTGAAGGGCGTTACGTGCCAGCCTTGTCGCGAGAGAATGCGACATAGGGCAGTCGTTAGAAAAGATTTACCCGCGTGGGAGGTCGTCCCAACCACCATAATTGCTTTCATTCATTTATCCGCGCTCGAATCGATCTTCAATCATACTATTGTCGAATTCAGCGTTTAGAAAGGCAAGTGAAACCAGCGATTAATGGTATTGATGAGGCTGTCTAACCAAGAAGGTTTTCCTCTGCTGCCTTGCTTGCTCCATTTTTCGACTAGCTGCCTTCCCAATGGCGTAAGGCGAAAACTATCTGTAATTCCCTGTCCGTCTACTTCTCGACGCAATAAACCAACATCGATTAGCCACATCAAATCGCTTTCGGTTCGACTTTCAGAAAGTGGTTTTTGGGTGTAGTCTTGCTGTATGCCACTTGTAGATGCGATCGCGCTTAAAGGAACGCTTTGGTTTTGCATGGCGACAAATAAGCCTAATTTAAAGGGAGAACAACGCAATGCCCGTTCTGCACGTTTGAGCGTAGAACTGTCGTATTGGATCGATTGGATTTCTTTTGCGATCGTCATTGAAGCTTTTTAACTTAATATAATAACTTGTTCTAGATCGTTATACAGTTATACGATCGAAAATAACCGACTCAAATTAAAAAGGAGGAGAGTGATGGCTCTATCAGTTGGAACAATTGCACCTAGCTTTACTACGATTGACGACGAGGGCAAAAGCATCTCCTTGTCTGATTTTAAAGGGAAAATAGTCGTTCTTTATTTCTACCCCAAAGATGATACTCCTGGTTGTACCAAAGAAGCGCAAAGCTTCCGCGATAACCACGAACAATACCAAGGCAAAGATATGGTAGTCTTGGGCGTAAGCATGGACGACCAAGCTTCTCACAAAGCTTTCAAAGAGAAATACGGTTTGCCGTTTCAGTTACTCGTCGATAGCGATGGTGCAATTACTAAAGCTTACGATGTCGATGGAGGCGGCTATTCCAAGCGCGTCACCTATATCATCGACGGCGAAGGTAAGATTAGCCACGTTGACGAGAAAGTGAAAACTGATACCCATGCCCAAGATATCTTATCGACGGTTGGGTCTTAAATAGAAGATTTTCAATAATCACTCTTTAAGAGGTTGTCCAAAAAATAGATTTTTATCAAAAATATCAGCGGACGATCTCCCTAAATCCCCCTTTTTTAAGGGGGACTATTTCTACTCGATTTTTGGCAGCAAACAAACACAACAATATTAATATTCCTCCAGCTAACGGCGACCAGGGCGTTACAGCCATATCAAATGCTTGCGGTGATTGCCGCTGCCATTAGGGTTACCTGTATAATTATTCATTTGTAAAGGCAATATTGTTTCCTGTTAAAACCGCACTTTATATAACTCAAATAATTCCCCTGAGTGTTTCGA
>JALOOL010000106.1 GCA_025454425.1 Hydrococcus sp. Prado102
TCGGTTCTCAAGCGGCGTTCTTCGAGAATGACCTCTCTTTCTTTAAAAAATTCTCGAAAAACGGGTTCTAAAAATCTTTCTGACTCCAAAGACATCCACAGTTCTATTTTGTTAGAAGGAAAACTATAAAAATAAGCCGTTTCGTCAGCAGAGGTAAACGCATTTAAGCCTTCGCCGCCTGCTTGTTCGACAATACGACCGAATTCGTTCTGTTTTACATATTTTTCGGCTTCGGCTTCTAATTGTGCGAATTCTTGTTCGAGTTGGGTCAAATCTTTTTCTTTTCCTGCGGCTTTTGAGGCTTTAATTCGGTCAAAAATTTCATCTTGGCGAGCAAAAATTTTGGCTTCCGCTGCATAATTGGTCGTTCCAATCTGTTTTGTTCCTTTGAAAGCCAGATGTTCTAAGAAATGTGCAACACCTGTTTTCCCATCGGGTTCGTTTGCACCGCCAGCATTAGCATAAGTCACAAAAGAAACAAGAGGAGCTTCCTTGTTTTCTAGGACAATAAACTTCATACCATTATCTAAACGAAATTCGGTAACGCGATCGATAACCTCCTCTAAATAGGGTTGAATCGATTGAGCGGCTACTATCGTTTCGCTGTAAGCTTTAGCAACTGCTGGCATATAGCTCCAGGCGAACAAAATGAGCAGAAAAGAAGCAATTGACCTTTGAAAACAGCCAGAAAAACGCGATCGGTTTGCGAACATTAGCTCAAAAAAGTGAAGTCATAATTCTTTTTCTAGAATAACTGACGAAGTTTACCTTGTTTAGGGATTAGCGATCGGGATTTTTTTAGGGTAAAGGGTAAAGGGAGACAAGGGAGACTTTTTGAGACAAGGGAGAATTTTTACTTTCGACTTTCGACTTTCGACTTTCGACTTTTTTAACTGGTCACTGATTTATCGTCTGACTGGTTTTTTTAAAATCGCGTCGAGCGCGCTTAAGAAATCTTTCTTATCAAAAGGCTTGCATAGATAAGCAGCTGCTCCTAATTCCCGTGCCATTTGACGATGGCGATCGCTATTATAGGTACTGAGCAAAATAATGGGAATATTGGCAGTTTTAGGGATTTGACGACAAGCTTTAAGAAAACCAAATCCATTCAACTTAGGCATTTCAATATCGCTAACGACGAGATGAACGTCTGCATTTTGTTGCAGTTGTTGCAGACCTTCTTCGCCATTGCTTGCTTGGATGACTCGATATCCGGCTTTTTGCAGGGTTAATACCAGAAGTTGACGCGAAGTAATAGAATCATCGATAACCAAGATAGTAGGTATGTTTCTCGCTCTATCGAGCATATCGTCAAGTAATGCTTCTAAGTCGATCGCGACAACGAGGCGATCGCCTTCAACAATCATACAGCCCCAGCAATAACTTGGCGGTGAAAACACGCTCCCGAAAGGTTTAATAACTAATTCTGGCACTGCCAGTAAGCGATCGACGGTAAGTTCGATAGCAACTGTTTGTTCGTCGCGCTCGAATATGACTAGCATGGGTTCGCAAGAAGGGAATTCCAACACTTTTGTTGGTATCGGGCAGTTATACTCAAGTAATTGAGACAGAAAATAAACGGGAACATTTTTTCTGCGCCAACTCAACCAAGGCTGTCCGCCAAAATAAGTCAATTGCTCGGTTTGCAGCAGCAAAATTTCTTTCACTTTTTCACAAGAAAGAATAAAAGCAGCAGAATTAGCCAGCCAAACGAGCGAGTTAGCCGTTTTAAAGACCCATTCTGACGTTACCGCCAGACAATCTCTCGCTTTGCGCGTTTCTACTACAAAATCGTCTCGGTCGATTGGTTCGTCTAATTCCCTACTAAAACCCGCTTTATCTCGATCCAGTTCTAATAGCTGTTCTAATGCTGCTGTTTCCAGGTTTGAAGAACGATCTTGTTTGGTTTTGACTGAACTATCGCTAGCACCAGCTTCCCAGATGCCTCGAAAACCAGTTAAAGCTAACTGTCCGATTGTGAGTGCTGTTTGAGGACTGACTTGCAACGTTGCTAGGCTAATTTGGGCAATAGCGACAAACTCAGAGATGTTCAACAGTTCGCCCAAACTCAAAAATCCTTCTATTTGTATTTTAAGTTCTTCAAGTCGATTGCTGCCGCTGGTGTCACTCCCCATTCCCCGTAGGGGTTCTCGAAGACTAGAGAAATCGCTAGATAAGAGTGTTTCGAGATTTGTCAAGGCTTGAGCGACTTCTTGATTTAACAGCCACTCCGTTCCTTCCTCTTGTGAGTTATCGAAAGTTAACAGTTCGACCTCTGCATTTGGCGTATGACCCAGACGAGCTTCTAGTCGAGCAAAAATGGGTTCGGCTTTGGCGAGTACATGGCTAGCTTCTTCTTGATGAGTTTGAATTTGAGCCAGTAGAGATTGGCGTAAGTACTCGTAAGCTTGCCAGATAAGATCTTCTAGCATGGGGTCGATCGCGATTTTTTCTTGCCACAGCCAGCGAAAGATATTCTCGAAACGAGAAGCTAAAGTATAAATATCAGTGAGGTTAACTTGCGCTGCACCGCTTTCAATCGTATTGATGGCTCGTACCAAACTATGCACCTTAGAAAGACTAGAATCGCGAGGAAGTTCTAGCAGCGTTTCTTGTATCTGCTGTAAGAGTTCTAGCGCTTCCTCAGCAAAAAGATGATAGGCTTGGTCTAATAAATCGGGATCGAGAGTCATCTTATCAGTAGTTCGGTAGTTCGGTAGTTCGGTAGTTCAGTAGTAGAAACGCTCTCTTATCGCGTCTTTACAGTAGTAAATATTCTCCCTTGTCCTCCTTGTCCTCCTTGTCCTCCTTGTCCTCCTTGTCCTCCTTGTCTTCCTTGTCTCCCCACACTCCCCTACTTCCCTACGATTGACCTTCTGATTGAAGTTCGTGGGCAACTGCGGCTAACTTATTAAAAGATTCGACCACTGTCATAGATTGCTCGGACGTATGGCTGGCGAGATTGGCAACAACCAGAACGGATTGACTTGCCGTTGTTGAAGATTGAACTTGTTGGGCAGCCGATTGAGTCATTTCCCCGACCAAAGCGCTCATGCGATCGCTGGTAGTTGCAATTTGTTGAAGTGCTTTTTGCGTTTCGCCGATTATTTGGTTTTCTGCGATCGCGCGTTCTTGTCCGGTTGCGATCGCATTGGCAACTTGTTGGGTTTTGGCTTGAATTTCTGCAACTAAGGGCTTGAGTTCGGCAATATCCCCATCTAGCTGTCGCGCCAATCCCAGAACTTTCTCGCCGATTGTGGCAAATTCTTGTCCTTTGTCTCCGGTTCTCGCCGCTTCGAGTGCTGCATTCATCGCCTGAAGTTTCATTTGCGATGCTACGTGAGAAAGCAGTTCGATGGTTTCGTCGAGCTTGCGAGCGGGTTCGTCGAGATACTTCATCTGTTCGGTTGCGCTCAAAACCGTTTCTGCGATCGCAGACATTCCTTTGACAATTCGATTCATCGCTTGCTGAGAAAACTTTACGGTTTGAGCGACTTGCTGCTTTTGTACTTCGATTTGTTGAGCGCTGACCATCATTTTCTGAGCTAGATCGGCAACTGCTTTAATTTGATTGTAAGCACTCGTAACGGACTCCATCTGAGAGAGGGCTTCGGTTGAGAGCGTTTCGACAGCCGTTTGACTGTTTTGGAGTAACTCGGACACTTGCGCCAACAAGGTTTCTTTTTGCTGGCGTTGCACGGAGGCAAAGGCTTCGGCTTGGTAGTAAGCTTGCTCGACTTGGTTGAGCAGTCTGGCGTGGTCGAGTGCAAACCCAACTTGCAAAGCCAATTGAGAGGCAAGATCGATCTCAAACTGTTGCCACTCGCGGAAACTAGAACATTGATGGGCAATTAATAAGCCAAATAGCTGACCATCTTTAATAATCGGCGCGACTAAATTTGCTTTAATGTCCAACCGTTTCATCAACGCCAGGTGGTCGGGATGAAATCCTGCCTCAAAGACATTGCGCGTGGCAACGACGCGCCCGTCAACGTATGCCTGGCGCAAGTTTTCTGGGATGCAGGCATCTTCAATATGGTGTTCGAGCGCTCGCGTCCAACCCGAAAGGACGGATTCGGCGGCGATAAAGCCACTCCAGTCTGATTTAAAGCAATAAACGACTGCCCGATCCGATCTGAGTGCTTTACGAATTTCCTCGACGGCGGTTTTGAGGATGCTTTCTTCGTCGAGGGATTCTCGAATGCGACGAGTTAGATAAGAAAGGAGTTCGGTGCGCACGGCGACGGTATCGATTCGCTGTAGAAGTCTGGCTTGGTCGAGCGCAAAGCCGACTTGCATGGCTATCTGAGCCAAAAAATCGATTTCAGTTTGCTGCCAGTTGCGAGGGGCAGAGCATTGATGGGCGATTAATAATCCAAATAAACGCTCGCCTCTGAGAATGGGGGCGACTAAGTTGGCTTTGACGGCGAAGGGTTCGAGTTGTTTGAGGTAACATTCAGTTAACCCAGCTTCGTAGATGTTATTGGTTGCCTGTACCCGACCTGCTTGGTACTTTTCTACATACCCTTCGGCAAAACAAGGATCTTTAATGCGAGCGTGTATGGCTTTAGGAAAACCGGGTACTACTGATTCGGCAATTACAGAACCATACCATTGCGGATCGAAACCGTAAACGACAACGCGATCGCTCCTGATGACTTTGCGCACTTCTTCGACGGTTGTTTTGAGAATGTCGTCTTCGATAAGCGACTCTCGAATTTGGCGCGTTAAATCGATGTATGACTGGGCGCGATCGAATTGGCTATCTAACTGTTCTAAAATCTTTGTGTAATCGAGGGTAAAGCCGACTTGAATGGCAATTTGAGAAAGTAAGTCGATTTCGGCTGGTTGCCAATGGCGAGGCGTAGAACATTGATTGGCAATCAGCAAAGCGTATAACCGATCGTTGCGGAGAATCGGCGCAATGAGATTGGCTTTGATTCCAAATCGATCCAACAGCCCAATATGACAATCGTTAAGACCTGCATTGTGAATATCGTCGATCGCCCTGATGCGACCGTTGCGATAGAGTTCGAGATATTCATCCAAACAAGCATCTGAAAGGCTTGCCCAGAGCATTTTCGGCCACCCACTCGCCACCGATTCTTCGACGATCGTTCCCTCGACGTTGGTATCGAAGCGAAAAATAGCAACGCGATCGGTTCTCAGCGCTTGACGTACTTCTTCTGTTGCGGCTCTAAGGACTTCTTCCTCGGAGCGCGATTTCCGAAAGCGACGAGTAATGCTCATCAAAATTTGGAAGCGTTCGGATTCAGATTCTTCCTTCCATAACAATTCGGGGAGTTGGTCGTTGATGAGTCCGAGATTGTTTTCTAGGGCGGTTAATTCGTCGCCTCCTGCATTGCGATCGCGAATTCTTAGATCTTCTCGCCGCAGTCGATTGACGAGTTGGTTTGAGAGGGTGGCGGCTTTGACGACCGGACTTAACAAGCGCGTGGTAGCGATCGCGGCTAACGTTCCGGCGATCGCGGCGGTGGCTGCCGTTCCCAGCCACAATAGCGGCAATTGACTTTCCATTGCCAGTTTTTCGTCGCTGGCTCCGGCGCGATCGAGTTGCTGTTGTAGGGATTGATTGCTGATATGAGTCGCCGTCCCAACTACTAAAGCAGGAATCGTGCCAATCGCGATCGCCCAGGCAATTGCCTTAGTTTTTAAACTCCAGCCCCGTCGCCTGTTTTGTCTGGTAGAAGCTAAGGCGTTCGGGCTTCCTGCTTGGGCTTGCCGACGCTGTGACAAGTCTGCTTTGCCTTGTGCCAATGGTTGCGACAATGCTAAGTCGTTTTTTTGGGAAGCATTGGGCGGATTGTCGGGGTTTTTACTTGGGTTAGGGGATGGTTGAGTCATAATAAGCCTCTTGAGGAGCAATTCGCGATAGTTATTGGATTCCCTGCACTTCTAGGATAGAATTCCATTCATAATAATCTGAGAAAAAGTTTTTTTCTTTTCTTTGTAACCGAAATAAGGAGCGTCGTGCAAATGACGAAGAAAGACAGAGGACAGGATACAAAAGACAGAAGGAATCAAATTTTTTTTATCTTTTTATTACAAACCTCGGCTGGGGTTTGATGCGAGGGCAGATAGACTCCCAGCAATATTTTGCCGCGAAGCAGTTTGACATTCTTCTAATCGGTGTATCAAAGCGACAAATCCCAAACGCCACCAACCGCATACGCCCCGCGCTACGCCTGCTCGATTTAAAACATCGACAAAGCAGGCAGGTAGGTGTCCGACGGTCGCGCTATGAGAGAAATTTAAGTCGTGATAGTTCAGCCAATAACCTCGCTCGTGCCAGCCAACACGCTCGCCAAACGTTTTCCAAATTTCATAATCGAATTCTCTGCTTCCTCCTAAACTCTGATAGATTTGTTTTTGGATGCTAAAACCAAAGTGTCCGTTGCTATATAATTGCCAAACGCGATCGAGTGCGAGTAAGTCTTGACAGGGGAATTGTTCGATCGCATTGAGATTTAAACAGCCTTCTTTGTCTCGATTGGCAATGCGCAGCATCAAGTTCCAAGTTTCGCGATCCGCGCTTTGATATCTTTGTGCTATTAATAACTCTCGCAATTTGCTATAACTTGCGTTTGTCTTGCTTGATGAAGACGCTTGAATTTCTCTCCATCCCCCCACACTCTCCACATTCAACTTGTCTGCTTTATTTTCAGAAGTCGAAAATAGATATTCTTCCTTGTCTTCTTGTCTCCTTGTCCCCCTTGTCTCCTCGACTTCCTTGTCTTCTTTGAGGGCTTGTATGACTTCAGAGGCACGGGCAAAGCGATCTTTAACGTTCCACTGCAACATTCGATCGAGTACTCGTCCGAAAGCTGGGCTGACCGACATTCCTTGCGATCGCCAGTTCCATTGTTTCTGTTCCCAATCAAACAGCGGATCGCCACTTTTTTGACTCGGAAAACTGCCGCTGAGCAATCGCATACAAGTTACGCCTAGACTGTAGATATCGCTACTCGCACAAGCTTTTCCTTGCATTTGTTCTGAAGACGCATATCCCGGCGTACCTGTAATGGGAATGGGTTCGCAATCATTGCTGGTTTGTAGTTTTTGAGAACTCCCAAAATCAATCAAAACAAGAGAACCATTTGGTTGTCTGAGAATGTTACTCGGCTTAATATCTCGATGAATTACCCGGCGATCGTGAATATACTGAAGGACTGGCAGTAATTCTAAAAGAACTTGTCGTACTTTTTGTTCGCTAAAAGCACCGTTTTGATTAACTTCTTTAAACAAATCCAATCCTTCAATAAAGTCTTGAACGATATACAATCGCCCTTCTTGTTCAAAAAATGCTATAAATGAGGGAATTTTTGAATTTAAACCCAAAAATTTGAGTATCTCTGCTTCTTGTTTGAAGAGATTTAATGATTGTTCGTAAGCTTTACCATTTTGGCTGAGCGGACAAAACTGCTTGACGACGCAAGGAGAGGCTAATCGGCGTTCGTCTACTGCTTCAAAGGTGCGAGCAAAACCACCAGAACCTATCTGGCGTATAGCTCGATAACGACCGGCTAGTAGCAATCGCGAACCGCAACGATTACAGAGAATGTTGCTCGATGGGTTATGATATGAACAATCAGGATTCATGCACTGGCTGGCTTTTAAGGAAATCATCCTCTCTACTTCTCATGATTACGATAGAAATTTGACAAAACTATAAGTATTGTTATAGCCAGTTGGGAATCTAGCCTCAGTCTTAGCTAAATGTTATAGATGTGGAGGGTTCAGCAACGCTTTAATCGGTGAAAAATTTTACAAATAGTTTTAGTTGTCGTTTTTTGCAATCGCTTTGGCGTCGTGGCACCGATTGTATTTATAGCCGCAAAGCAGGCTAACAAGGGCGAGAACCCCTACCCAAGGGTTCGAGAGACGCAAACTGGACAGCGCGAGCGTGCGATTGAGCTTTGCCCGCGCTACGCGATCGCGAGAGTGAAACATTAGTGCTAAAAATATCTACCATAAGTAAGTACGAGAGGATTGTTAGAGTTATTTGCAACTTAAGAATTACAAAGTAAGAAATCAAACAATTGTTTGATTAATGCAAGAGTGTTAACAAAATTTCAGTCATGCTCTCTTTATACAGCTATATTTTGAGAGAGGAACAAGCATTTTGGCAAAATCTTATATTTATTTGTTTGAAAAAAAATGTCTCAACCCAGTGACTTTTCTCAATCATCTCAGTATGAATCGGTTCGCTCCCAAACGCATTGGTCGCCAAGTAATTTTGAGCCAGCATTTGGGCTAATCGATTCGCTTATTCCCAAAGAGTCGTGTATGTACTATCAAATCTTACCTTTGTCGCTGGTTGAGAATTGTTTGACCGTAGGAATGGTTAATTTAAAAAATACAACAGCATTAGATTACGTCCGTTCTTTGGCGAGCGATCGCTATTTGACGCTAAAAATTCAGCCAATCGACTCTAAAACGCTACAATTAATTCTTTCTGCTTATTCAAACTCGACCGGATCGGAGTCAGAATCTCAATCGGGACTGCAATCGACAAACCTGCCTAAAATTAACAAGCCTTCGACCGATTTTAACGAACAACCGACATTACTCGTCGATCGCCCAGAGCAACTGATGCCAGGATGGACTGACGAGTCGGTCGATCCATCTTTACCCAACAATAATGAGTCGCAACCAACGCCCCCAGCGCCAGATTTCTCCCCAAAAATCCCGCGCTCGACCGATTTTAACGAACAACCGACATTGCTCGTCGATCGCCCAGAGCAGCTAATGTCTGGTTTGGTAGGATCTGATGGGGAAGCTTCTTTGCTAAAAGATATTAAATCGCCTTCACAATCAGAATCCCAACCTGAAATTTCTAAATCCTCATCGTTGGAACCTAAATCTTACTCTACATCGGAATCGCTTGAGTTCTTTGTCGATTTATCCCCCCAAAAGTTGTGGCAAGAATTATTAAGCAGAGTAGTCAGCGAGGGAATTGGGCGACTTTATTTCGAGCGACAGCCAGATCGCGGTCGTATTTTTTGGAGTAAAAACGGCATTTTACAGTTGTCGTTAGAAAAAATAACGCCATCTGTTTTCCAAGGTACGATCGATGAATTTAAACGTTTAGTACAGCTACCTTCTAAGCCAGTACAACAAGCACGAAAAGGCGAACTCGAACGAATTTATCGTCAAGAACGATTGTTACTGCGCTGGCAAATAATCCCTGGTAAGTATGGAGAAGAAGGAACGTTACAGGTGTTGCGAGGTAAAGCTTCTCAGTTGTATCAACAAAGACAGGTTGATGAAATGGGCACTCAAGCTATACGATTAGCTGAAAGTTTAGAGCGAAAATTAAGACAAATTCAAAGCTTATCGCGCGTTAATCCAACGAGCGTGCAGACGGTAGCCAATTTACGTAAACTTGTTGAAAAAATCGAGCGGCATCTAGATTCGCTGGAGAAATGAGAAGAGGGATTGGGGACAGGTGAAAGGGGAAAGGGGAAAGGGAGACAAGGGGGACAAGGGGGACTTTTTGAGACAAGGGGGAAAGGGAGACAAGGGGGACAAAGGGACAAGGGAGAATTTTTACTTCTAAATTCCTAAATTTTTGAACTTTGAACTTTGAACTTTGAACTCTAATCACTGGTCACTGGTCACTGATAACTGAACCGGGCGATCGCTTACAATTCTTCTGGATCGATTCCTAAGCTTCGCAATCGTTGAGCGAGTCTCTCGGCGCGTTGTTCGGCGCGTTGTGCGCGTTCGTCTCCTGTTAGCAAAATATTGCCCTTATCGTCGCACCACCGCAACCAAGTATCTTGCTTAGCTTCATATTCTCCTTGCCACAGCGTCAAACCCAATCCTACTTGTTCTAACCAAGTTTCTGCGGTTTCAAAATAGCGCATTCCTCTGAGTTCGTAGAGGCGTAAAACCGATTCTCCTAATTGCCCAGAGGGGTCGTAAACGACATAATAACTCACTCGTATCTGTTCGTAAATTTGCAGTTTGTTGGTGAGTTCGTCGCCTTGTTTGTTGGAGACGATTTCAATGACGACTTCTGGCGGTTTGCCAAACTCCCAAATGAAGTAAGAACGGTTTTTTTTCTCCCACCAATTGTCGGGAACTCGAACATCTAAACTGAGAAAGACATCTGGAACTATCGCAGGTAGCTTAGGCGTATGAAATACACCAACATCAGATTCCGCTAAAAAAATTTCTCCTGGTTTAGAACTATATAAGGAACTGACCAAAAGACGTTGTTGTTTAGCAGAAGCAAAATTATCCACGGGGGTATCGTCTTCAGTTACGAGATTGCTAACATCGGGAACGGCATAATCTTCACAAAGTACAATTGGTTCGGTCATGGGTTTATCTCCTTGCGTCAGAAGATTTTCTGTTGACTGGGCGAAGTTAAGAACAAGTATACTACATGGCAATTTAAATGCCCGTGCTGGAGCCTCTTTTTGCTAATAATGCCGACCCATAAGCGGCTTCTCGATGTGCTGAGGAAACAACGGGAACTTGTAAGTTACGTTCTCGAATCGTCGTCCAAGTCGGATTTTTTGCGCCTCCTCCGGCAGTATAAACGTAGCGTAGTGGAGTTGCGCCTAATTCTTGCAAGCGTCGATACCCTAGCGCTTCAATTCTGGCAATACTTTCTAATAAGCCGTGTAAAAATTGTACGGGGTTGTCGGGACGGGGTTCTAGTTTTGGAGATAATTGAGGATCGTTAATGGGAAAGCGATCGCCTTTTTTAAGTAACGGATAATAATCGAAAGGACTTTTGTTGGTAGCATCGATTTGACGGCTCAATCTTTCTAACTCTTCATCGCTAAAAAAATGTCGCAAAACTGCACCGCCTGTATTCGATGCGCCTCCTGCGAGCCATAAATTTCCGAGTCGATGACTGTAAATACCATACTGAGAATTTTCTATCCGCGTTTGACTTAATAATTTCAATACTAAAGTCGAACCGAGAGATGTTACCGCCTCGCCTGGTTGCGTCGCACCGCTTGCCAAAAATGCCGCAATACTATCAGTCGTTCCCGCACAAACTAAGCAATCTTTTGGTAGTTTAAATCGCTCTGCTATTTCTTTTTTAACTGACTTAATTGGCGTTCCTGGCGGTGATATTTGGGGAAGTAAGCAGCGAATTTCTAAGTTTTCTATCCAGGTTGGATAACATAATTTCTCGACATCATAACCCAGTTTTAAGGCATTATGATAATCGCTAATTCCTAGTTGTCCGTGTAATAAAAATGCTAGCCAATCTGCTTGGTGTAAAAAATAGAAAGCTTGAGAATAAATGGGTTGTTCGTACCACCAAAATAGTTTAGCCAAGCTTGATGTAGCACTTAAAACTAAACTATTATTGGGAACAAGAGCAGCTATTTTTTTTAGAGTAGAAAATCCTCGATTATCGTTATATAAAATTGGTTCGTCAATGGGATTTCCTTGGCGATCGCATAATAATACTGTAGAAGAAGTTCCATCGATCGCGATCGCCTTAATATCTTGTCTGATTTGGCTGGGAATTTGCTCGATTAGCTCGAATAAGGTTTGTTGCCAAACGCTCGCTAAATTGTTTGCATTTAGGTCGTTAAAAGATTTTTCGGTTTGCCAGTAACTCTTTTCCTGTGAGTCGATAATAATAGCTCTTGCACCAGAGGTTCCGAAATCTATTCCTAAATAGAAATTCATTATTATATTTCTAATCTATCTTAGAGCGATTACCTAAATTACTATTTAACCGAACATGGCTATAACAAATTGTTCTGCTTCAGCGCGATCGCGAATTTTTCCATCGAGAGTTGCTGCTAATAATTCCTCCAATATTTGTTTGTATTGAGGACTTGGTTTATATCCCATTGCTTTTAAATCGTTACCATTTAAAGGAGCCTGAATTTTTGACCAGTGAGTGAGATATTGCCAAATGATACGGCGAATATTTTTAGGACTGTTTGCCGCTACTAAAAGTAAGCTGGGCAATTGATATCGATTTAGTAAACGAACAATTTCACTAGGAAATTTATAGGTTGGCAAAGATCGATCGATATCTCGATGAATGGTTGTTAATCGCTCGATTCTTTGTAAACTTTCTTTTGGCAAATGAAGATTTGTAGCAATTTTAATCGCTTCCGACGCATCTAAAGCCGTCATTAATACTTCTAATCTGATGAGCCAATGACTGAAACGATCGTCTGGATCGAGAAGCTTTAAACATCGAGAAACATAGCGAATTTGCCACCATAATTTTCGATCTAAAACTAAAGCGGGATGCAAACAGCGTAATGCTCCCAAATCGTTTAATAATCGTAAAGCTGGTTGCCAATAATTAGCTTCTAAAATGTAATTTAGTTCCGCTTTGAGTCGAGTTGTCAATGCGGGAGCGGGATGATTTTCTAATCTCAAACGTTCGTAAACGCCGCTTTCGATCGCATAACGAATATATTCTTCGGTTTGAGGTTCTATTTCAAAATCCAGTCGAACGGCAAAACGAACCGCTCGATAAATTCGCGTTGGATCTTCAATAAAACTATTCGCATGAAGGACTCGAATTTGACGCGATCGCAAGTCGAGAACCCCGCCAAAAAAATCTAACAATTCTCCTTCTTTTGGAGAAGTCAAACGCACCGCCAGCGCATTAATTGTAAAATCTCGTCGATATAAATCTTGGCGAATCGAACTCGCTTCGACTTCTGGATTGGCGGCGGGATAGGGATAAAATTCTGTCCTAGCGGTAGCTATATCGACCCACAGCGAGCCGAATTCTGGGTCGTTGTGCCACAATAAGGCAGCCGTTTGAAACTCGCCATGAACCGATAAACGTGCCCCTTGATAGATTTCTCGCAGCTTGGAAGCTAATTCTACACCCGCTCCCACATCAGCAGCATTGTGAAACCCATCTACGACCAAATCGATATCTTGCAACAAACGAGACTCGTCCTCGCCTACCAAGAGTAAATCTCGAACGGCTCCCCCGACAAGATAAAGATGCCAACCTCGCTGCTGAGCTTCTCGTGCAGCTTGGTTGAGAAATTCCCATAATGAAGAGTGAAGGCGATCGCGAATTGATGGTAACAAACAAGAAACCAAGGGAATTTTTTTTCCTTGTTCGTCGCGTCGTTCGTTTCTATCTTGATAAATTTGCCGCAAAACATCCGTGCGCGTGACAATCCCGATTAATTGACCGGATTCTACCACTGGCAAGCGTCCCACATCATACGTCACCATAATCGATTCGATATCTGGTAGCGACGTATCTGGGGAAATCGTCTTTAAATTTTGAGTCATGTAACCTTTGACGGGTGCGTGACTAAATCCGTGGTGCAAAGCGAGATCGATATCCCGTCGAGAAATGACTCCTACCAAGCGATCGCGATCGTCAACCACCGATAAACCCGAATGACCGTATCGAAATAAAATTCGCTGTGCCTGTTCGATCGTCGTATCGGGTCGAATCGTCCGCACGGGAGAAGACATCAAATCTCGTGCTGTTGGCGGGTAAGGAATTTGTTGCCCTAGTTCCTCAACTAACTGCTTTAGCGTTGCTTCTGAATCGACTCCCCGCACGATTGCAGAAGCTGCTTGTGCGTGTCCGCCGCCACCTAACCGCTCAAACAGTTTATGGAGGTTAGTTTTTTCAATTCGCGATCGCCCGATAATTGTTAACCGAGTTTCTTGGTAATTATTCTCTCCCCGACCCTTGCTATATTGATGGGCAAACAGCAGCGCATCGCTTTCGGTTAGCTCGATTAATCGCTCTGCTAGATTGGACAATCCCGGCACAAACGTTTCAGTAACCAAGATAACTGAGGCAACACTGTAACCGCGAATGACGGAAATTTGCAGCCTTTCGATCGCTTCGGTTAACAATTGCTGTAGATGGGGCGGAAAACCAGGATCGGCATATTCCGCGATCGTTTTTACATTCGCTCCCACCTCCATCAACCATGCCAAAGCACGAGCATCGCGAGATGTACTTTGGTCAAAAGTAAGAGAACCCGTATCTACATGAATTCCCAGCGCCATAACCGTTGCTTCTACAGGCGTTAATTGTACGTTTGAGTGCTGTAATTGTTCGACGATTAGGGTCGTAGTTGCGCCTACCGCTTCGATTTGTTTGTAGGTGGCGGGAATATCTGAAGTACTGTTGAGATGGTGGTCGTAGATTGCGATCGCGCCTACTTGGGGCAAATCGAACCATTCACCTGCTTTTCCCAGGCGATCGCGCTGTTGATTATCGACTACGATAAGAGAACGAATTTTTTTTGGATTAACGCTCCGCATTTCCAAGGGCGCTAACTCGTCTCGATGCAACGCTAGGAAGTCTCGCACGGCAGGATGCGCTCCCCCCGTCAAAACTATCCTGCTACCGATTTTGAGCCGCGACAGCCCCACTGCTGCCCCTAGCGCGTCAAAATCAGCCGTCTGGTGACATAAAATTAAATCCATCAGTCGCTGTAAGGGCACAGACCATGCACCCTAATCATTAATTTAACTTGAGTTCGGGATAAGCTGAAACCCCGCTCTGTAGAGTTGCATAAAAGGGCGATAAGACCGATTGTCTCGGTCGTCTAACAAAGATAGAGAAGATCTAGAAAGACAATGGCAATTTTCCTGTTCTAAAATTTTGGTGATGGCTTGCGCGATCGCATTTATATTATTTGACTTAATACAGGTAGTGTAATTTCTAAATTCTAGAGACATGAACAAACTTTTAACCAATCCTTTCAAAGGTATACTTTAAGTGTCCCATTGTTCGATTTGTTCGCCAAAAAAATCATTGCGATTGTACCATTATTCAGATTAATTAAAACGTTTGTACTAATCAAGAACGCCTTGCTAATTCGCTCGGTATTTAAAATAAGATGATAATGTATGCGTATCAACACAGCCTATGGAGTTAGACGAAATTCGGCACCGATCTGAGCTTTCTGATAGTTGCCTTTAAGGCGGTCATGGACAAGTTGTAAATATTCCCTCAACTGCTTTATTGGTTGATGCCTTGCGTAGTTCTGGAAGTGGGAAAAAGCTTCTTCTATCTCACAATCGAGAAGTTGACCGATAAAGTCAGCCGAACCAGCAATCACATCAAGTTCGGACTCTATTGAGATGAGTACCCAGTCAGGCTCTGGCTCCCCAGCGAAGAGGGCGCAGTCGAAAGCTCCTATCTTTCGACGAAACTCCTCAAGACCCTCAAGCGTTACCGGTACTGTATAAGCATCAATATAGCTGTCGGATAACAAAACAGCCCACAACTCGCTATATCCACAACTGAGCAAGGTTTGTTGTCGTTTTTCTTGAACCATAGGATCGAGCAAAATTTCGCTAATAGCAGGGACAGCAACCCATTGTGCCAGCTTAAAAAGTGTTATTTCAAAAGTCCATCTTGGTTTCATCTGGCAACGGACAGCCCAACTTAAACTTTCATCAATTTTGTCAATCTGCTCAGGGCTAGTTATTGGACGTAAAAATTTAGTCTTGATAATCGACATACTACTAAGTTAATTAAACTGCTTTTTTATAAAGCAATTAATTGTGCTTACTTTACTCACTACTTAAGGGATGCTAAATTTTCCTGTTTTTGTAGTAAATTAATGCGCGATACTATTAGCATATCGTTATTGTCAAACTTGACCTAAATTATTAATATCATTAGGTTCACTGAAGCTATCTCCAGGAAGAACGCCCAAACTATTGAGCGAATAACTTTTTGCTATCTACTTAAAGAAATTTTTTACTTAGATTCACCATACATAGATTTTTCTCAATCGAAATTAGGCAAATTTAATTTGCTCAATTCCTTGATAACATTTCTGCTTAACCCCGTCTATGTATTTTGAGGTAGTTCATCAAAGCTTTAAAATTGATTCGGTCAACTACGGCAAGAAGTGTGAGGAAATTTAAAGTTTTTATAAAGTAAGAAATTTAGCGATCGCTTATTCTGAGTAGTAACTCTGACTGTTGCGCTTGTCGATAGCATTAGAGATAGGATGGATTAGACGGCAACAATCTTTACTTTGACTTAAGTACGGCAATCCGTCGTAACCCATAAAATTAGTCGTGTCAGTCCACTACTGACCTGGTGAGCCATATTTGCCGTTTTAGAGTACTTATTGTTATCAACTCAAAAAGCCTGCACTTCAAGTAGAATGAGCTTTGCCTTAATGTACTTAACCCGAACTCAGATTAATTTAACTCATTGAGAAATTTAATGAGACAGATAGGTCAAATTTTTGGTAGCGTACTATTCAGGAAGAATTTTAACATCGACCTATTAAAGGTGAGAATTATAAAAAACTCACTTGTTGTATTTAGGAAAACTTTAGGAGATTTATCAAATGACTTTCATCTTTCAAATGGCGCTTCTGGCTTTAGTTGCATTTTCTTTTATTATGGTAATTGGGGTTCCGGTAGCGTATGCTTCTCCCCAAAACTGGGATCAATCCAAGCCTCTACTTTATCTTGGTTCAGGAATTTGGATGATTTTAGTTGTTGTAGTCGCTGTTTTGAATTTCTTAGTGGCTTAAGCTAATCGATAGGCGATCGGTGAATAGTGACTGGGGATTGGATAGGTTTTACCCGATATCCCAGTGTCTCGGTCGCCAGTCCCCGAATTCATCCGTGGGGACAATCCAAAATCCTTTCATCCAAAATCCAAAATCGAATGACAGTTTTCGAGGGCACTTTTGCCGACGACCCATCTTTATTGCGTTTTGCGATTATCATTGGTCGATTTAACGATCTAGTGACGGGCAAACTTTTATCGGGATGCCAAGATTGTCTCAAGCGTCATGGAGTTAATATCGATCCCAACGGAACGCAAGTAGATTATTATTGGGTTCCAGGAAGTTTTGAAATTCCAATGCTGGCAAGAAAACTAGCAG
>JALOOL010000107.1 GCA_025454425.1 Hydrococcus sp. Prado102
AATAAATAAAAACATACACTTCCTTGTCCATTGCAAATATCCAAAGAAAATCTCTTGTTCGGAACGTTCATTTCCTAGTTTGAGAAAATAGAGTTGTTCGGAACCCGTAACTGTTACAACAGCTTTTCCTCCCTGACGCAAATACTCTTCTTTTTGCACCAATTGAGCAAGTGCATCATAAAGACTTGGTTCGCCTCGCGCTAATGTTACTCGATAAGGACGAAAATGAGGTTGTAATTCTGCTTCGTATTTAGCAATAATTTGCTCTCGTAAATTCAAATCGTCGCAAACAGCAATTAATAAACTTATCGCCCGATCTTTTGCCTCAATCGTAACGATTAGATCGTCATAAGCATCTTGATTTTGTGCGTCAAAATCTAATAATTCTTTAGTAGCCATTTAATTTATCAAGCCCTGCTCTTTCAACAGTTCGACAACAATTGGATGAACGTCGTACCAGTTTTGACGATTGCGATATTCCAATACATACAGTCCATGCAATAAATCTAAAAACTCTTGCTCTTTAGGGTCTTCAGGCATAAAGTTCTGATATGTTGTTTGCAAAATTTCATAATCAACCTTACCTAAAGGAATAGCAAAATCATTACGGATATTATCGATCGCTTTTTCTAAAATTTCATCGTTAATAATAATTGCTCGCTCTGGGTGTCGCCGAATCTCTCGCAAACAAATTCGACAACATTCATTAGCAATGCGAATCAATTCTCGCAGCAATCCACCACTTTTTAAAACAATCTTTTCTACGGTAGTTGGTTCGAGTAGTCCCAAAATAATTCGCTTTTTTAAAATTTCACATAAAACATCTATTGCTTCGGAACGAGGTTGAGAGTTTGACTGACGGCTTTGACCTTTTTCAAACAGTTTTAAGACGGGCATTACAACAATTTGGTCGTTGGTTTCAGTTTCGATTAAAGGTCTAAGAAACTTATCTCGCAAAACAGCAATTGGAATTGTGTAAATAATTCTAAATCCAGGTTGACAAATTGCTTTAATATTGTCTCGATAAATATCGTTGACTCTTGCTAATTCCAACTTATCTAAATCGTCAATAATTACTAAAATTTCTTTTTTTGTTGTTACTTGAATAACGGCAGCAATTTCATTGACTCTGGCAACTAAGTCTGTTATTTTGCGTTCAAATTCATGCTTAATTTCATTACGAATAGAGGCATCAATTTTTAACTTACCAGTAATTAACTTAAGAAGATCGAACCCAGTAGAGACTTCAGCTTTTAAATCTTCTGTTTCAATACGAGTTTTGCTAGCAAACCATTTATAAAAAGCATCTTTTGTCGATTTAGAAATTTCAACTTGGTTTACTTCTGCCTGATACATTAAATTAACGGCGATCGCAAATAAAATATTAATGTGGTTAATATCAGACATTTCAATCGTGTCTGCAATAGAAAATGAAACCACAAAATAGCGATCGCGTAATTGCCTGCTAAATTCAGCTAATAAAGTAGACTTACCACAGCCGCGATGTCCTGTAAAAATAATCTTGCTATCACTATTAGGATAATCTTCAACTAATTGCTCTAATTCTTCAATTATTTCGTCGCTAAAATTAACCCCAAACTGTTCCAATTCTTTTTGTCCCAGAAGTGGTAGCAGATCTAAATTTCTGTAGGCTTCCTGAAACGATTTTAATAGATCTTGAGACATTACCTTGTGTTTGGTCGGGTTAAGTAGAATCTGTATTTATAGCAATCCTAAACGATTTGTAATATGGTATTTTTTATCTGCGCCAGTAGTAGGGTGGGCATTGCCCACCCTACTTATTACGACTCAAATAAGATTGCTATATCTGTATCCTAACCCGCGATCGCTTTTTAAGTTGCGATCGCGTCAATGAGTTATCTTTCACAAATACTATTCAGGATTTTTTGATACATTATTCAAGAATTTTCCTAGCCCGATCGCAATCGATAGTAATCTGTTCTTTAAGAGCATCTAAAGAAGAGAATTTTTGTTCGGGACGCAGAAACTTTTCTAAGCTTACCGTTATAGTTTGACCGTATAAATCGCCAGACCAATCTAATAAATGCACTTCCACCGTTGGCGCATTCCCTTCTACAGTCGGACGACAACCGATATTCATAACACCTTTGACAATTGTCTCTGTGTTTTCTCCCAAAATCACTCGCACGCAATACACGCCATAGCGAGGCAATAATTTTATGGGAGGAAGTTTTAGGTTAGCTGTCGGAAAACCAATCGTTCTACCTAATTGCTGTCCTGTTACTACCTCTCCTATCAGGGTGTAGGCGCGTCCCAGCATTTGGTTGGCTTGGGGAATGTCGCCTTCTGCTAACGCTTGACGGATGAGGGAACTGCTAATGCGCGGTTCGCTGTCGCTACCTTGACAAGTATACAAAGAAGCGATCGCGACTTCTACCCCAAAATTCGCCGCAATTTCTCTTAAATCTTCCGCCGTACCCGCCCGTTTGTTTCCAAAGCGAAAATCTTTTCCTACACTAATGCGAGTCGCTTGTAACCGACGCACTAAAATTTCTTCTACAAACTGTTGCGGACTTAAAGCCGCTAATTCGCGATCGAAGGGCAGTAGAATTAACTGTTCGACTCCCAACGATTCTAATAACTTGACTTTTTCGGGCAAAGGTGTTATTAGCTGTTTGCTTTGTCCCGTAAAAAATTCTTGAGGATGGGGGTTAAAAGTAACGACTGTCGAATAGGGAAATTCTCTGTTTTTAATGGGTTCTTGCAGCGATGAGGAAGTCGTACAACCAACGATCGCCGAAGCCTGTAAAATTGGTTGCAGCACTTTTTGATGCCCTAAATGGATGCCATCGAAATTGCCAAGAGCGATCGCATTTGGGGTTAAAACTAAATCGGTCAGTGATGTTATTACCCTCACGCTTTACATTTTTACATATTTTGTTACTTTTTGTTAATGGCGATTGGGGATTGGGGATTGGTGACTGGGGAATAGGGAATGGGGAATCAGACTTAATTTATACTTTCTTCCTCGTCCAATACTTCCGACTTCCGACTTTCGACTTCCGACTTTCATTCACTGGTCGCTGATAACTGAATAGAGAGTCCTTCCTTAGCCAGAATGGTGTTGGGAAATGCGATCGCGACTTCTTCACAGAGGCGATCGAGAAAATTATCGTCGTGAGCAGGATCGTGATGAAAAAGGACTAATTGTTTTACCTTAGCTGCTTTGGCGATTTTTACGGCTTCTTGCCAAGTCGAGTGTCCCCAGCCTACTTTACTAAATTTCTCGTCGTAATATTCTTCGTCAGTATAAGTCGTATCGATGACTAGTACGTCAGCTTCGCGAGAAAGCCAGAGGACATTTTCATCGAGGCGATCGGGAAAATGTTCTGTATCGGTAATATAACAAGCAGAATGTCCCCTCCAATTAACGCGATAGCCTACTGCTTCACCTGGATGGTTGAGTCTGGCTGTTTCAACCGTTACCTCTCCTAAGTGTAGGGCTTCGCCAATTTCAATATCGTAAAACTCTAAATTCGCTTGCATAATTTGCAAAGGGACGGGGAAGTTGGGATGAAGCATCTGATCGTGAAGGCGCTGTTTCATTGTTGCGCCGTTAGGAGATGGCATGGCATAAATATTAAAATGATTGCCTGCGATAAAAGCAGGTGTAAAGAAAGGAAATCCTTGTATGTGATCCCAATGAGAGTGAGTAAAAAATAAATGCGCTTGTACTGGCATTTGTGACATCAAAGATTCTCCCAAAATGCGCAATCCCGTACCCGCATCAAAAATTAAACGTTCTCCCCCGACCTGCATCTCCACGCATGAAGTATTACCGCCATACCGAACGGTACGATCGCCCGGACATGGGATACTTCCTCTAACTCCCCAAAATTTAATTTGAAATTGATTTTGCATTCTTCGGTCTTAAGATTTTAGATAATTTAAATTGTCCGATCGTTTATTAGCCAGATTAACAACTTCAATAGCTCTATGTCTGGGAATTCGCTCAACACTTAATTGCGATCGCGATCGCGATCCGCGCGGCGGCAAAGCCGATCGCATTAAAATTTGTCAAGGTTTTAACGAACTTTTTAATATAACTTGATTTTGTGTTGTAACTCTTAACAAAAAGGGGTTTAATTCCTCGTCTAGACCTTGGTAGACTGAATTCTAGCCTCATATGAGGCAACTGACAGGAATTTTGAATTTAAACTTCAGAATTCTACAATCGATTTTAGAGATGGTGAGGACTGACCAAATTCATAATTTAGATGAAAACCTCACTACGCAATACGCTCCCGCAACATTCAAAAAAGCCCTATAAACAAGCTATGGTAAATACCCTCAACAAACCAGAATTTGAAGAACTTCGTCCAGGAATTAAAATCCCTGCCAAAGAAACTATCCTCACGCCTCGGTTTTATACCACCGATTTTGAAGCGATGGCGAAGATGGATATCTCCGTCAATGAAGATGAGTTGAGAGCAATCTTAGAAGAATTCCGCACCGACTACAACCGCCATCATTTCGTTCGGGATGAAGAATTTAATCAATCTTGGGATCGCATTGACGGGGACACTCGCCGCTTGTTTGTTGAATTTTTAGAGCGTTCCTGTACGGCAGAATTTTCCGGTTTTTTGCTCTACAAAGAATTAGGACGGCGTTTAAAAGATAAAAGTCCCGTTTTAGCAGAGTGTTTTAATCTAATGTCGCGCGACGAAGCACGTCATGCTGGCTTCTTAAACAAAGCGATGTCAGATTTTAACCTATCTCTAGATTTGGGATTTCTGACCAAGAATCATAAATACACCTTCTTTAAACCAAAATTTATCTTTTACGCCACCTATTTATCCGAAAAAATTGGTTACTGGCGTTATATCACCATTTATCGCCACTTAGAGAAGCACCCAGAAGATCGGATCTATCCTATTTTCCGCTTCTTTGAAAACTGGTGTCAGGACGAAAATCGCCACGGAGATTTCTTCGATGCGATTATGAGAGCGCAACCTGACATTTTGAACGATTGGAAAGCGAGACTGTGGTGTCGTTTCTTCCTGCTGTCGGTATTTGCGACTATGTACCTCAACGATATTCAACGTGCGGACTTTTATGCTTCTATCGGTTTAGAAGCTCGCTCCTATGATAAATACGTCATTGAGAAGACCAACGAAACAGCAGGACGAGTATTCCCAGTCATGCTCGACGTAGAACATCCAGAATTTTACGATCGCCTAGAAACTTGTATCAAGAATAACGAACAGTTACGCGCGATCGACGATTCTAACAGTCCAAAATTTGTAAAACTGTTGCGCAAACTGCCCCATTACGTTTCTAATGGTTGGCAATTGCTGAAGTTGTACTTAATCAAACCCATTCGGGTTGACCAATTAGCAGGAACTATCCGTTAATAACAGTAGATCTTTGGTTGTAATGGTTCTGCTAAGTGCAGAACCATTTTTTTGGCTTAAATAGATTTTTATTGTGGTTTTCGCTCGATCTCCCAGGCTATCTCATTAAGACATAATCCGCACGGCAATTAATTTCCGTGCTAATAATTAAAGTTCTCTTAATACGATCTATATCAACTAAAAATTGCTTTTAATCGCCTAATTAATCGTGAATTGGCTCAACCTTCAACACTCCACGCCGCTACTGGATTTTTTGCTCGATAACATCGAACAAGCGACAGTTTCTTTTTATACCCCAGGACACAAGCGAGGTCGGGGAACGTCAGAACGAATTAGTAATCTGTTGGGGGATCGAGTCTTTCAATATGACTTACCCGACTTACCAGGACTGAGCTTATTTGCTAGTGAAGGCGCGATCGCAACCGCTCAAAAACTGGCAGCAGAAGCCTTTGGAGCCGATCGCACTTGGTTTTTAGTCAATGGTTCCACCTGTGGAGTCATGGCGGCAATGATGGCAACCTGCGCCCCTGGCGATAAAATTATTTTGCCACGCAACATTCATAAATCGGCGATCGCGGGATTAATCCTCAGTGGCGCTCGTCCGGTGTTTGTAATGCCAGAATACGATCCCCTGCTCGATCTTTCTCACAGCGTTACCCCAGATGCGATCGCGCAAGCGCTAGCACAACATCCAGATGCTAAAGCCGTGATGGTCGTATATCCAACTTACCACGGCGTTTGTGGGGATATCGAATCAATTGCCCGTTGCGTCCACCAGTATGATATTCCCTTACTCGTTGACGAAGCGCATGGGGCACATTTTGCCTTTCATCGAGACTTTCCCGCGCCAGCGCTAGCAGCAGGAGCAGATTTAGTCGTTCAATCAACGCACAAAACTCTCTCGGCGATGACGCAAGCATCGATGTTACACCTCCAAGGTTTTCGCATCGATCCGATGAGAGTAAAAAAAACGCTACAACTCTTGCAATCTACAAGTCCGAGCAACCTATTACTCGCCTCTCTCGATGCCGCCAGACAGCAAATGGCAACCCAAGGGGAAGTATTAATGGAACGTACCCTTAAGCTAGCAGAGACAGCGCGATCGCGCATAGAACAAATCCCCAATCTTTCGGTATTAAAGCCCGAACAAGCAATCACCCCAGGATTTCACGCTCTCGATCTCACTCGCCTTACCGTTACCGTTGCTGGGTTAGGAATCGATGGGTTTACGGCGGACGAAATTTTTGACCAAAAGTTGGGCGTTACCGCAGAGCTTCCAACTTGGCAGCATCTAACTTTTATAATTACCTTGGGAAATACACAAGAAGATATCGATCGCTTGGTTGGCGCTTTCGAGCGACTATCTAAGGAATTTAAGAAAGAAGAGAAAATACACAACATAATATCGAGTCCCTATTTCCAGGAACAAGACAAAGGACAATCACAATTGCCTTTTTTATCTCCTCGCGATGCTTTCTTTGCTCCTACAGAAACAGTCTCAATCGAAGACGCAATCGATCGCATTAGCGCTGAAACTATTTGTCCCTATCCGCCTGGAATTCCTACATTATTACCTGGAGAAAAGATTACAGCCGACGCGATCGCATTTTTACAAAAAGTTCTAGAGGTTGGTGGATTTATCAGTGGGTGTGCGGATGAGAGTTTGCAAACCCTGCAAGTGATTTATGAGCGATAGCGTTTTTAAAGAAGACTTCGCGATCGATTTTTTAAGAGAAAGCCGCAGTCGCATTGACCGTCAGCGATTAAAATCGCTGCCTTATATGTAAAGTCGTCTTATGAGACGGAGAATTCATTCGAGGGGCGGTTGTTGCGACTGCTACAAGCTCCAAGAAGTACTTGACTTAACTCAGAATTGTTATAAACAGAAATAAACGCAAAAACGGGAAGACAATTTCATGTGGAAACGTAACTTCCGACCGATAATTTTACTCCTGGGATTATGGTTAGGCATAGAACTAATCTGCCGTATAGGAGGGGAAATTCTTTGGTATGAAGAGGTCGATTATTTGTCAGTCTACCTAATTAGACTATTTACCAAAAGCGCGATCGCGGTAACGGTATTTGCTATATCGATTAGCTATCTGTTATTTAACCTTTTCCTCGCACAAAGGCTTAAATATCCACACCTATCGACGAAAGAGCGCGTACTGCTAGACAAAAGGAAATGGGAGCAATACCCCCAGCGAAAAAAATCCCACGTCTTAAAACCCGTAAAATTGACTTGGCTGCTTCCCTTGGTGCTAGGTTTGGCGTTGCTAATAGGGTTATTGTTGGTTCACTACGGTCAAATCGTCTTTAATTATTGGTATGGCGATCCTGGGCAAGCTCATGCTACTTCGCTCGTCCCAACCAGATTTCGACTCGAAACTATCTGGCAGCTTGGGAATCAGATGGTTTCTGGTCAATGGTATCTCATAGGGGCTGCGGGAGGCGCGATCGCAATTCTTGTTTATCCGAGTTTTTGGCTACGCGCGATCGCACTAGTCTTGAGCTTCCTAATAGCATCTATCCTATCCGAGCATTGGGACAAAGTATTGCCTTACTTTCATCCGACCTCTTTTAATGCAAGCGAGGCAGTTTTTAACCAAGACATTAGCTTTTATATCTTTACTTTACCCATTTGGGAATTACTCGAACTTTGGTTGACAGGATTGACATTATATGGGTTTGTCTCTGTCGGATTGGTTTATCTGTTGTCGGGAGATAGTTTGAGTCAAGGGAGTTTCCCTGGGTTTTCAAAGGAGCAGTTGCGCCATTTATGCGGATTGGGCGGTTGTTTGATGCTAGCCGTAGCTTTTAGCTTCTGGCTGAGTCGTTACGAATTGCTTTTTTCAACACAGGGAGCGAGCTATGGCGCTAGTTACACCGATGCTAACGTGCAATTGCCTGCTAATACTTTACTAAGTATCCTAGCGTTGGGAATCGCGATCGCATTATTAGCAAGCGCAATCTTTGCGTGGCGCTCTAATCCTAATCACCGTTTACTATTTTATGGGTTAGGATTCTACGCGATCGTAATTGTTGGGATTGGTATCGTTTTACCGACAGCCGTACAATATTTGGTCGTACAACCCAACGAATTAGAGCGGGAGCAACCTTATATCGCGCGTACTATTGCCTTGACTCGGCAGGCTTTTGGACTGGCAAACATCGACGAGCAAAACTTCGATCCTCAAGGACAACTAACTCAAGCCGATCTTCGCAGAAACGAATTAACCATTCGCAATATTCGTCTTTGGGATCAGCGACCGCTTTTAGAAACCAATCGGCAACTCCAACAAATTCGCCTTTACTATCGGTTTCCAGATGCCGATATCGATCGCTATACCCTGGTTAGAAATGGAGAAGCACCCAGCAACGAAAACGACGAACAGCGACAAGTCTTAATTGCCGCACGGGAACTAGACTATAGCGCCGTACCGCAGCAGGCAAAAACTTGGGTTAACCGCCACCTCATCTATACTCACGGTTATGGCTTTACCCTCTCTCCCGTTAATACAGTCGCTCCTGGCGGATTGCCAGAATATTTTGTCAGGGATATTGGCGTGGGGGAAGAAGGCGCGCTAACGGTTACTAGCGAAGCAGTTCGAGATAGTATCCCGATTGAAAATCCGAGGATTTACTACGGCGAGATAACCAATAATTACGTCATGACCCCAACCAGCGTCAAAGAGCTAGATTATCCTAGCGGCAGTGAAAATGTTTACTATACTTACAGCGGTCAGGGGGGAATTAATATCGCTCCGCTATGGCGCAGACTTCTATTTGCCAAGTATTTAAATGACTGGCGCACGATATTTACTCCCGAATTTACCCCCGAAACTAAGGTCTTGTTTCGACGCAACATCAACCAACGAATTCGGGCGATCGCACCTTTTCTGCGTTACGATAGCGATCCCTATCTAGTCGCCGCCGATACCCAAGAACCAGCATCTAAACCGCCAAGCTCATTGTATTGGATAATCGATGCCTATATGACAAGCGATCGCTATCCCTATTCCGCGCCTACCAGCGAAGGGATTAACTATATTCGCAACTCGGTTAAGGTCGTTGTTGATGCCTATCACGGCTCCGTCGATTTTTACGTTGCCGATAAAAGCGATCCGATTGTTAACACTTGGTCTGCCATCTTTCCCAACCTCTTTAAACCGCTCGATGCTATGCCAGAGAGTCTGCGCGGGCATATTCGCTATCCGGTCGATTTCTTTAAGATTCAATCGGAGCAATTAATGACCTATCACATGACTGACCCCCAGGTTTTCTACAACCGAGAAGATCAATGGCAAATTCCCAACGAAGTTTATGGAGATAAACCCCAATTAGTCGAGCCTTATTATCTAATTACCAGTTTGCCAAAAGTTCCTTTTGAAGAATTTCTTCTGCTCCTTCCCTATACTCCCCAGCAACGAACAAACTTAATTGCTTGGTTGGCGGCGCGTTCTGATGGCAACAACTACGGTAAATTGTTACTGTATATCTTTCCCAAACAACGTCTGGTCTACGGCCCCGAACAAATTGAGGCTCGCATCAATCAAGATCCAGTTATTTCTCAACAAATTACGCTTTGGAATCGCCAAGGATCGAGAGTTATTCAAGGCAATCTCTTGGTCATTCCCATCGAGCAATCGTTACTTTATGTAGAACCCCTTTATCTAGAAGCGACTCAAAACAGCTTGCCAACGTTGGTTAGAGTTATCGTCGCCTACGAAAACCGCATCGTCATGACGCAAACGCTCGAACAATCCCTGCAAGCGATATTCCAAGAAGAAGAAACCCCTGCTCCTATTATCCGTCCGGTAGAAGCACCAGTTACTCAGTGACCAGCTATCAGAGTTCAAAGTTCAAAGTTCAAAGTTCAAAAATCAATATTTTCCCTTTCCCCAAGCGAAGCGTTTACCCTTTCCCCTTTCCCCCATTGCCTAAATCAGTGACCAGCTTAAACAGTGACCAGTGACCAGTGATTAAATTTTGAACTTTGAATTTTGAACTCTAACCACTGGTCACTAATAAAGTCTTCCAAAGGACGCTTCCGCATTCCCATAAAAAGAAGCATTTAAATTCAATTTTTTAATTTATGCTTGTTTAACCGGACTCAATATCAGTTTTGCTTCTGTTAACTCGATTTGGCGAGAATTTTCTGGTAGATAAATCCAGCCGAGATCTTTGAGGCGATGAATGAGGTTAGAAATGGTTACGCCTAATTCCTGTGCCATTTCGTATAAATGCTTCCATTTGGTCAAATCTCGTCTTTGAGAAACTTCTTCTAACTTGTATTGCGGCATCAACAAACAACTGGCAAAATACTGTGCTTGCCATTCGATGCCGCTCAACTGAAGTTCGTTGCGGCACAATAAGGGTTCTGCCCGGACGATTATACCTTTGTCTCGCAACCCCAGCAACCGCTTTACGGCTTCTGGGTTGATATGTAATACCCAATGTCCGATTTCATGAGCAATGGTAGATTCTCCAAATCCTCCCCGCAATTTTGGGATGTCTTCATTGATTTCGATTAAGCATTCGAGGGGAAGAATTCTTGCGGCGATCGCGCCTTGGCAATCGTCTGGTATGCTATCCCAAACTACATCTAATCCCAAAAATTCTGCCGCGCGACTTGCATCTAAGGGCCATTTGGGTAGATAATTTGGCGATCGCTGCATTTGCTCTAGTATGTCTATCGCTTTTGCTTCAATCTCTAGTTTGGGAATGAAACGAAATGGGTTAAAGATATTTGTCACGATCTCTCCTAGATAATGCCTTATCTTTCTGCTTTTAATGCCTCTTTAAAGACTTTTTGGGCAAATTCAGGATTTTCTTGCATTCTCCGAAAGAGGTTTGGCATATCTTTATAGTGTCGCTTGAGAAATTCTTCGTCGTGTTGGGGAATTCGTCCGACTAAAAATATTAACTCTTCTGCATCGAGACTCAGATGTTTGGCTAAGGCGCGGATAACGTCTTCTTTGGGCGCATAATCGGCTCGATTGTTCTCTAGTTTGGATAAATATGTAAAATCTAACCCCAATTTTTCAGCTAGCTCTCGCTGGCTGTATCCTTTATCTTTTCGGGCTTGACGAATAAGATGACCGAAGCTCTGATTCACGTTTTTTCTCCTTAACTATTTTTTATTTTACTAATCCTTGACGAAAAAATCAACTGACCTTATGATAGAGGAGTTGACGAAAAAATCAAGCATTTTTAAAACTCAGTCAAGCCGCAAGACGGCAATTCAGAGCTTGATAATTCGGGGTTTCGTAATCAACGCATTTCAATTACGAATTACGAATTATTTAGTCAATCGTTACTGACGAGCTAGCTAAAAATTACTCGTGCAGCAGAGATTTTTTTTGTAATTTTTGGAGCAATAATTTATGAGTAATCTGGCACAAAAAGAAAGTAAAGAACAAATTATGGCAGCCTTTGCCAAGTTATTAGCCGAACAGAAAAAAGGAGAATCGCGAGTCGCAACGAAAGAAGAAGAAGCCGAGAAAGTCAAGAATAAAGAACTCCTCAAACAAGCTGCTAGCTATACCGTCGATAATATCGTCAACAGTATGGCATCTCTGCAACTCGATTTTGGTCGCGCCGTTGACGAACTTGCCGATAAATTGTTTGAAGAATCGACTAAATTAGATGAATTAAAACGGGCGATCGCAGTTAAGAAAGAACAACGCGAACAAGTTTATAAAGTACGATTAGTTGCTGATGCGCTATATATCTTAAGACAAGAACGTCAAGAGCAGCTAAAAAGCCTGACAGAAAAAACAGCTAGCCATCAAGAAGCTATTGAAAAAGAGAGCGTTCAAACCCGAAAAAACTGGGAAAAAGAGCAAAAAGAATTTGAAGCAAAAATTGCCGAGGAAGCAGAATTAACAGCTAAAAAGCGCGAACAAGAAGCGGCTGACTATCACTATCAAACCGAACGCGATCGCAAGATAGAAATGAATGAATATGAAGAATCCAAGCGCCAACAAGAACGAGAATTAAAAGAAGCTAATAAAGATCAAGAAAAAGCTTGGGCAGAACGAGAAAAATTCTTGACTGATAACGATGTAGAATTCAAAGCAAATCAGAAGAAAATAGAAGGTTTTGAAGAAACCATCAAACAAGAAACCAATAAAGCCAGAGGCGAAGCCATCAAAGATGCAGAAAGAGATGCCAAAGTCAAGGCAGATCTTTTTGAAAAAGAATGGGAATTATCTAAACAAGGATACGATCTCAAAATTCAATCTCTTGAGACAACTATTCAAAAACAAACCGAACAAATTGCCGAACTAACTGCACAGCTACAAGCTGTCACAACACAAGCTCAAAACTTAGCACTGAGAGCTTTTCAAGGCAATGGAAATGCGGCAAATTAAATTGATTATTCAGCCTTAATTGGAGACAATATTTCATGAGTGCAAAAGTAACTGCTAAAAGTACCAAAGCTGAAATCATCGAAGCTTTTGAAGAATTAAAAAAAGAAAAAACGACGCTGGAATCACAACTTAAAAAACTCGAACGCGAAAGAACAAGCGAACCAAAAACAACAAATCCTAAAGTAATTGAAAAAGATAATCCCTCAAATACCATGAATGCAACTGCACAAAATAACATCGATCGCATCATTGAAAGTCTAGAAAAATTACAAGTCGGTTTTGGGAGTGCTGTTAGCAATTTATCCGAACAACTGATAGCAGAAGCCACCTTGCTAGAAGAACTCCAAAGTGAGGTGACAGAAGAACTGCAAGAACTAGAAGAATTACACGAAATTAAATCAGTTGAAGAAGATGCTTTAGATACTTTAGTTGCATCTTATGAAGAAAATGCCAAAACATTTGAAGAAGAAATTAGCCAACAACGCGAAACTTTAGAACAGCAAATTCAAGACTTCAAAAAAGCTTGGCAAAAAGAACAAGAAACTTATGCGCGTCAACTCAAAGAACGTAATGAAACCCTGCAAAAATCTCGCCAGCGCGACGAGGAAGAATATTGGTATAACTTGGAGTTAAAACGAGATTTAAGCGAAGAAGAGTACCAACAGAAAAAGAAAAATCTCTACAAAGCATTAGAAGAAACTCGCCAAATCCAAGAAAAACAATGGAAACAACGAGAAGAAACAATCGCAGAGAAAGAGAAACAATATAAAGAAGCTAAAGAAAAAGTCGAAGCATTCGAGAAAGAATTAGAGCAAAAGATCGAGCAAGCAAAAGGAGAAGGAAAAGGTATTGGTATTTATCAAGCAAGAATCAAATCCGATTTGCGAGGCAAAGAAATTGAAGGGGAAAAACGCAATTACGAATTGCGAGTTCAATCGCTAGAACAAACCATTCAAAGTCAGCAAGGGAGAATTAATAACCTTGCCCAACAACTCGATGCAGCGCTCAAACAAGTTCAAGACTTGGCAGTTAAAGCAATTGAAGGATCTTCTAATCGCAATTCGTTTGAAGCAATGAAAGAAATTGCTATAGAACAAGCAAAAAATCAACCGAAGAATAAGTAGAGAATTGGGGATTAGCGATCGGTGATGGGTGAATAGGAATTTGTATTAAGAATTTTCCGATAACCCAGTCGCCGATATCGCAGTAAATAAGGAACTGATTAAGCTCCTTATTTTTTTTCGTTTGTTCGCAAAATTTTTGCCAAAAATGGGAAGCCTATAAATTAAAGGAACTTTCGAGTAACCGTTTGCTCAAATGGTTCGTTTTATGCAGGTAAAATTCTTGAGGAATGCGATCGCCAACAAATTCAAGCAGTTGCCATTACGGGTAATTCTAACCGTTCCTTTGGTCATTCAGATTATTGTAACGACAGGGTTAGTAGGATATCTTTCCTACAAAAACGGACAACATGCAGTTAATAATCTTACCGGACAGTTGATTAGGAAAGCTAGCAATAACGTCAATCGCCAATTGAATACTTACTTAGCACTTCCCCATCAAATTAATCAGCTTAATATCGATGCGATTGAATCAAAACGCATCGATCTGCAAGATTCAGAAGCATTGGGGCGTTATTTTTGGCAACAGCTACAAATTTTTGATGTCAGCTACATCAACTATGCTTCGGTTGAAGGAGAGTTTGTCGGCGCGGGACGTTGGCTCGATCCTCAAAAAGTTACCATTAGCATACGCAATCCCAAAATCGATCGCAAAACTTACGTCTGGACTACCAACAATCGAGGCGATCGCACCAAGAAAATCGCCACCTATGACAATTTTCAACCAAATAGAGAAGCTTGGTATATTGATGCACTCAAAGTAGGCAAACCGACTTGGACGCGAATTTACAACTGGGACGGAACCCCTGAATTTATCTCGATTGCTGGGAGCCGTCCGATTTACGATAAACAAGGCAAAATCGTTGGCGTTCTAGGAGTAGATTTACTACTAACTAATATTAGCGATTTCTTGCGGCAATTAACCATCAGCCCTTCAGGAAAAGTTTTTATACTCGATCGCGATGGGTTAATTGTTGCCAGTTCTAGTTCAGAATCTCCGTTTATCATGGTAGGAAACGAAGCGAAACGCTTAAACGCTACAAACAGCAGCGATCCACTCATTCAAGCAACGACTAAATACTTAATACAAAAATTTAAAAACTTTAAAGCTATTACAGAAAGCCAACAGGTTGATTTTAAAATTAACGGCGATCGCAACTTAGTACGAGTGTCGCCTTGGCAAGATAAATACGGACTCGATTGGTTAGTTGTCGTCGTCGTTCCCGAAAAAGATTTTATGGCACAGATCGATGCTAATACTGACTTTACTATTATTCTTTGCTCGATCGCCCTCCTTGCATCTATTGCGATCGGTATCGCGATCGCTCGCTGGGTAACTCATCCCATTCTACGCCTCAATCAAGCCGCCAAAGAATTTGCTTGTGGAAACTTCGACCAAACTCTAGAAGTTTCTCCCTACAACGAACTCGGAGAACTAACCAACTCATTTAATCAAATGGTCGTACAAGTGCAAACTTCTTTCAACGAGTTGCGATCGCTCAACCAAGCGTTATCTGAAAGCGAGACAAAACTTGCCCTACAAAATCATACCCTCGAAGAGCGAGTAGAGCAGCGTACTGCCGAACTCTCCCAAGCATTAGAACAACTGCAAGCCGCTCAAGACGAACTCATTAGCGCAACGCAGCAACAACTTCTCCAATCCGATAAAATGGCATCTCTGGGCGAACTTATGGCTGGAGTTGCTCACGAAATTAATAATCCGCTGGGCGCAATTCAAGCTTCGAGTAGTAACATTCGCAGCGCCTTAGCACAAGTCAAACAGCAATTATTACAACTACTGCAAACGCTATCGCCAGAACGATTAATAGACTTTTTTGTGTTGGTTGAGAAAGTAGAACAGCGTAAAGATCCGCTTTCATTTAGACAAGAACGGCAACTCAAACGCACGTTAAAACAAGTTTTAGAAAACAAAGGAATTGAAAATGCAGAGATTCTGGCAGATAGCTTGAGCCAGATGGGAATTTCTAGCGAAATAGATACCTGGATGACTTTACTAAAGTTGCCCGATAATATTGCGATCGTCGAGTCCGCCCATAACTTATCTGCCATCCAAAATAACTCTCACAATATTGGCTTAGCAGCCGAAAGAGCCGCTAAAATCGTTTCGGCTTTAAAAAACTATGTCCGTCAAACGTCCCCTGAAACGATGGTTAAAGCCAGCGTAACCGACGGTATCGATACAGTTTTGACCATTTATCAGAATCAACTGAAGGTTGGTGTTGAAGTAACCAAAGTTTACGAATCAATACCAGCTATCTTTTGTTACCCCGAAGAACTCATCCAAATATGGTCGAATCTCATCCACAATGCTATCCAGGCAATGAATCGTCAGGGAAGTTTAAATATTGCTGTTTTTGAGAGTGATAATAGCGTTGTTGTCGAAATTACCGATTCTGGTAGCGGCATTCCTCCAGACATCCAACAGAAAATTTTTGACCCGTTTTTTACGACTAAACCCGTAGGCGAAGGAAGTGGTTTAGGACTCGATATCGTCCGAAAAATTGTTGAAAAACATCAAGGCAAGATAGAAGTTACCAGCCAACCTGGGCATACTACCTTTAGAGTTGGGCTGCCAATTCAGTAATCGAAGTTCAAAGTTCAAAGTTCAACCGAGATCCAAAAATTTAGGAGTTCAGAAGTTCAGGAGTTCAGGAGTAAATTTAATTCCGACTTCATCAATACTTTCGAATGAGCGACTTACGTCCAAGGGACGGGCTACGCCAACGACTTCCGACTTTCCCTTGTCTCCCTTGTCCCGTACTTCCGACTTTCGACTTTCGACTTTCGACTTTCCCTTGTCTCCCTTGTCCCGTACTTCCGACTTTCGACT
>JALOOL010000108.1 GCA_025454425.1 Hydrococcus sp. Prado102
CGCCGTAGGAAAGAATTTATTAAAACTACTACCCGATTGCGACTCTTGGACGACAGCGCTGGCTCCTTTTTGGGTACTTTCCTGCTGAGCTTGGCTAAAACGAGAAGGCGCTTTTTCGGCACAGGCAGTAACGAGGAGCAAGATCGATAAAAAACAAACAGTTAAAAGTTTTCGTAATCGCAGCATCATAATGTGTATCTTTCATAAAGATTTAGAAGATTACCTTCCTATTTTGTCTTAGCTATCTAGTTTCTGACATATTTTTGTTAGATATTTCAGAAAAATGCCACAGATGTTAGTTCTCATCAAGGCTAGGGAACTTTAATTAATAGAAGCTCGCTCGTTTGTAGCTAGATCGATCGCTCGTCCAAACCTGATACAATCCAACTTGACTTAATTTTTAGGATATGCGCATCCTGGTTTATTCCTACAATTATCATCCCGAACCCATTGGTATTGCTCCGCTGATGACCGAACTAGCTGAAGGATTAGCGCAACGAGGCCATCAAGTCCGCGTTTTGACTGCTATGCCTTGGTATCCAGCTAATGAAATTGCTCCAGAATATCGCGGAAAATTGTATTTGACAGAAAAGAAAAATAATGTTAAGGTACAGCGCTCTTATGTTTGGATTAGACGCGATCGCGGTTTGCGCAATCGCGTTTTGTTTGAACTCAGTTTTGTGGTCTTGAGTTTCTTTCAGGCTTTAATGGGACGACGACCTGACGTAATTCTTTTAACTGTACCAGGATTGCCAGTGTGCGTACCAGCAGCTATTTTGGGATGGATTTACCGCACTCCTATTGTTCTAAATCTCCAGGATATCTTACCAGATGCTGCCGTTCATGTGGGACTAATTAGAAGCGAAAAAATGGTTCGCGTTTTTCAATGGTTAGAAAAGTTCGCTTATAAAACTGCAAAAAAAATTAGCGTTATAGCTGATGGTTTTACGAGGAACTTGTTAGATAAAGGCGTTCCATCTGAAAAAATCGTTGAGATTCCTAACTGGGTCAATATTGATTTTATTAAACCGCTCAATAAAGAAAATAATTATTTTCGGATAAATAATCAATTAGAAGGTAAATTTGTGGTGATGTATTCTGGTAACATCGCCCTTACTCAACCGTTGGAAGTTTTGATCGATGCAGCGGCACAATTGCAACACATTCGAGATATCGCAGTTGTTATTGTTGGTAAAAAAGAGGCTTTGGCTCGTTTAGAACGCTATTGCCAAGAAAAAGACGTTACAAATGTTATTTTGCAACCGTTTCAACCCAGAGAAAAACTTCCAGAAATGCTAGCAGCGGCAGATATAGGAATGGTCATGCAGAAAAATAACGTCATATCATTTAATATGCCGTCAAAAATTCAGGTCTTATTAGCAAGCGGTCGCGCTATTATTGCTTCAGTCCCCGCAACTGGAACGGCTGCTAGAGCGATCGAGACAAGCGGTGGCGGTATTGTAGTTTCTCCAGAAGATCCTAACGCGATCGCCCAAGCTATTTTAGAACTGTATTCCAATCCAGAACAAATAAAAACTTTAGGCGAACGAGGAAGACAGTACGCCCAAAAACATTATTCTTTTGAGTTCGCTTTGGATAGCTACGAACAATTGTTTTTTGAAGTTAAAAACTCTTAAATTCTGGCAAAACTTACACGGCTTCTGCATCGCGCAGATAAGAATTCATTTCGCTTTCTCCATCTTCTGCGAGAAAAACAACGCTAGATTTATTGACGCACAAAAACGGAGAGTGACTCGAAACAGTACCATTCTGGTAAACGGTTACGTCAGTCAAAACCAGAAAACTTTGATTGTTATTGATCAGATCGGACAATCTCGAACGATAGCTATTAGGTCCCATAGTAACGGTTCCGACTACTTCGAGTTGATTGAGCATTAAAACTTTTACGCGCACTTGTTTTTGGGTTTGTGTCTGTGTCATGGAACAACGGTTGAAATTGATAAAAAAAATCAGTTTCAGTTTAAGTATAACAGCCGATTAGAAAGCCTAATCCCAATTACCGAGAATATCTTTGACGACAACTCTCTGTTGGGTCGAATATCCGGCAAAAGAGCGAGTCGCTATCAAATCCACTTCTACACCCGTACCCGATCGCAATGCGTTAGTTTCTATAGGTAACTGACCTAAATTAATGGTAAAACGATTGCCATCAGTCGCGATCGCTTCGGGAGGAATTTGACCGTTAAACTTGGTTGTAAAGTCGGATACGTCGCGATAACGAGGATCTGAGGGAGTGGTGCGATATTTTAGGTTAAATTTCGTTGCGATTAAATTAGATCGTCCTGCCCCATCTATTAATGTGAGTTTAAGGTCGGAACCCGTACCCGATAAGCCTTCGCTTTTTAGCTGTGTGGCTTCTTTTTCTGCAACGGCGTTGTAAACTATCAATTGAGTAATGTTATTTTGCTGTTGGGTAATTGCTTCAAGCCAGAGATCGTCGGGAAGAGAAACTTTGATATTCTTATTTTTATCGAGACTGAGGGTAACTTTTTTATCGGCAAACTTATTGGAAGGCTGAGGTGCATTCCAGATAAGCAAGAAAGAACGCTCGACTCGCTCGACTAATACCCGATAGCGATCTTCTATAATCGAACCAGGAGCGAATAAAGCTGATGCACCGTCGCGAGTTTCCCAGCGATTTTGCGAGAGGATATAGCCAGTATTTTTGAGTTCGGATAAAGGAATGGTAGCGCTTGGCTGGTCTTTCTGGAGAGGTTTGTCTGAATTAATTAAGGTTAACTTTCCTAAAGATCCATCGCGTCCTGGTCTACCGCTGCTGCCACTGGTTCCATTTTTGCCGTCAATACATTTAAATTCACGAGTCGAACAACTGTAGTCGGAATCGCCTGGGTCGCCATCGCAGGTTTCAATCGTCCAATAAGGTTCCTCGCAATTACACCCCCGACCGCCATTGCCGCCACTGCCAGGTCGTCCGCCACTTCCACCTGCTGCATTGACCGAAATTTGCCTGAGATTAGCTGGATTAGTTGCATAAATAGTCAGCGTACCGCCATTGCCGCCGTCGCCGCCGTCGCCACCATTGCCACCGTTGCCGCCGTTGGAGGCGATGAGGTTGTTCTCTTTGTTTTTGGGTTGGGAACTACAATTGGCATCTTTGGCATCGCCACCCTTTTCTGCATTCGTCCCGCTTTGACCTGCTAAATTGAGCGTTAGGGGAGAACCATCGGCAAAAATGGTGATGTTATCGCTATCTTGACCTCTACTACCATTTTTTCCATTTGTTCCATTTTGACCGTTTTTGCCAAATTCTTGGATGTCATTACTCCAGGCTAAGCGATTTCCCAAGTCAGCGTTAAGCGATTCGCATCGCTCCGACTCGGAAGCGGGAGGTAACATATAGGGAAAGACAACAAACAGTAAAACGAGTGAGAATTTACCGAGAAAACGCATCGGACTATTATTGAATCGGTCATTCGTCACTGTTGACTTGTTAGTGCTGGGTTTTGTTTCCTCATTGTTGTTGGGGATTTATGGGGAATAGGAAATAGGATAGTAGCAATCCTGTTTCATTTTCCAAAAGTTATCAGCCCTCACCCCCAAACCCTCTCCCAATTTTGGGAGAGGGGAGAAAGAAAAGAAAAAATGATTATTTAATCTTCATTCTTAGCTTTCTTCGAGAACTTGAGATTTGCCCATGTGAGTTGTTTTATTGTTTTTATGTCTCCTTGACCGGCAGCAGTTTTTAAATCTCGTTTTAGGTGTGCGTTTTCAATCGCTTCGTCTTTGGAACGAGAACTGCTTTCAAAACATTTTTCTAGATTGTTATAGATTCCCGTGCGATAAGATTTGGTGTAATATTGGCGTTCGGTATCGAGGAGTTTTGCCATTAATTCTAAGTGCATAGCATCTTCGCCACAGATTTCTTCTAATACATCCCATTCGTCGCTACCGAGTAAACTAGTATTAGCACCAGGGCGATCGTCTTGAAAGGTTTCTCCGGTCACTTCTTTATAAATTCGGGGTAAACTATCGTCAAATTCGTGTTTTTCTTCTAACCAGATACGGCGAATTTCGCTGAGTTCTTCTGGGGTAATGAGGGTAATATCTTTGAACTCTTCGGGTGCAGTTTGACGTATTTGAACTTGTGCTTCAAGGACTCGTCTCAACCAATGTTCCCGCCAGAATTTTGTATAAGGACCGGGTATAGGTTCGATAGAGATTTTGCCGTCTACATTTCTTTCAAAAAGTTCTACTTTACCATAGATTCTACGGAAGTCTCTTTTATCGCGATCGTTTTGAATGTCTAGTTCGTTACGAATATCTAATAGCGGTTGTAACCATTCTTTTTCTTCATCATTTTGGATCATTGCCTCCATTGATTTGTCTTTATTGACCATCGTACAGACCCAGCAACCAAATCGCGAATCGCCGCAACTGGGAGTAGATGTGTCTACGACTAGAGGACATTCGTTATCTGCTGTCGCGCCGCGATACATGGCAAATAAATCTTTATTGTTATTGCCCCAAGGATTTTCCCATTGCATTAAATAAAGCCATACTTCATCATCGCGCCAATCTTGAATAGGACTGTAAATAAGCGCATTAGGCAAAGTACCGCTATATCGTAAAGAATTACCCAAACCTGAATTAAATTTTAAAAGCTCGCTAACTTGACCAACTTCATATTTAGCCATTGTTGATGCGCGATTTTGGCTTTCGGCTTTTCTAGTTCCCAAAATTAATAAGACTTCGCCATTAGTCCGAAGAATTCGACGAATAAAGTGATTGGTAGGATGAATTTTTAATCGTTCAGTACACCATCGAAATCCATGACGTGGGGCTGGATAGCCTTTACCAATTAAACAAGCCCAAAATGTATTTTTAGTATCGGGATAAAGTAAATGAGGTTCGATTGGCATTTGCTGCTGTTTAGCAGCTATTTTCATTTTTTCTAAGGATTGACGTACCCATGTAGAAACAAAAGGATTTTCTACTTGTGTATCTGTTGTCATAACATGAATTGCTTTAGTTCGCTTTTCGACAGGAAGTAATGCGATAGCATTCCAAATGAGTTGTAAAGTCGCACTGCTATCTTTTCCTCCCGAATACCCTAAAACAAATGGAATATTGTTTGAACAATATAATTCTTGAATTTCTTTTGTTAATTTTTGAATGTCTTCTACTAATTGAGTTGCTGTTCGAGGAGGAAAAAGCAAGGTTGGAATTTCAGTCATATTTTTTCTCTCTCGTTCGATTACTTATTTCTAAAAACATTTTTACGATGCCACTGTAGTGCTTCAACTCTTGGCAAGTATTCAGTAGAGTTGGGCAGAAGAATAGCTTCTCCATGAAATTCTCTTATTGTTCTCGAATGAGGCGATTCTTCTTGAAAATCATTAGAAACTATAATTTTATATTCATTGTCAATGGTAAATAATCCATTATCAAATGCCCAATGATGATTTTTACAAAATGAAATACCATTATCTATTCTGTTGTCATAAAACTGGGCTAGTGGTTTGATATGCGCTCCATCTACAATATTTTGTTTAAGAGAGCGAGTCACTTTTAATTTACAAAAAGCACATTTATAGTCGTAAACATGAACTACTGCTTTACGAAAAAAAGCATTTCTTAAAATTGATTTCTTAAAATAAAATCTTTTTTCTTGAGAAGAATCTTTAGAATAACTTATATTTGACTCATCTTTGGATGATTGAAGTTTATTATTAATTGAAATTACATCTTCTATTTGTTTTTTACTGTATGAGAACCAAACAGCTATGAGAGTATCAACTAATGCTTGTCTAGAAACTGGATTTTGTATCAATTCAAATAGCTCATTATCTAACGAAGCATAGTCAACAGCTTGCTTTAACTTGTTAGTTGTTTTTGGTTGTAGTCCGTTAAATTCTGGTTTAAATGTTATATGCCAAAATCCCTCGCTCTGCAAATGCAAAAATGGGTAATGTAATCCACCTTCATATTCAGAATTAAGTAGTTTCCAATATCTATTAAAAGTATCAATTAGATCTTCCGATACAGCTATTTTGTTATCTAAAATAAAACCTTGAGCGATCGAATCTATAACTGATAAAAGCAAAATAGGTTTATATTGAGCAGTTCCGCGTTGTTTATTAGAACTTACATTTAGTTCTGCAAAACGCTCGCAATACTCGGCTAAACTTCGTTTGCCATCTGCTTGATTATTGCTTTTATTCTTTAGATTGTTCGACATAGATTAAAAATCAACCCTATCGTTACCTTAATATAAATTTAGAAACTCGCGATCGCCTACGAACCAATTATCTTCCTAACATCATCTTGTATCTGAATCCCTACCTTCCCATCCCATCGCTGCTTTAATATCTTAAGTCCCGCTTCTGCATACTGGGACAAAATTTCTAAAACCTCTCGACTATCGGTAGGTTCGGGTTGGTTATTGCGCTTACAAATCGCATGAACGCCTGCTTCTAATGCTAAACGTACATCATCTTCGACAATCCCTATATTAATTAAATCTTGACGACCCGCAGACGGAATGGAAGATATATCTAGATTATTTTTAATGGCGTAAGCAGCAGCGAATATGTAAGCATCCACCATACGACTAAACGCGCCGTTATTTTTGAGTACCTTTAAATATCCATTCGCTTCAGGAGTCGGACGAATCGTTGCTGTGGGGTCTATCCGCTTCATTTATAAACCTCTATGGCAAATCTATCATTATTAAAAATAATAGTTTTATTATTGGTTTTCTTCGCTTCTCAAGCTGTTAAATCTGGTTTGTTAACAAAACTGGGTGAGAATTTTATTTATTAAATCTATCAAAAGAATGAAGATATTGAATAATATCTAACGGGAAAACCCTGTCTGGAGCAAGATTTAACCGATGAGTCAAATGAAGTAAAAATAGGATGCTTAAATATTATGGGGATTGTATCCTATGAAACTGAATTATTTTACAAAACAGCTTTCAAAAGTAGGACATTGGCTAGCAACAACGCTGTTTTGTCTATCTGCGATCGCATTCATTTGGCAGGGTTCATTTTTATCAAACCCCGCAGCAATGGCAGATACTAGTGTAAACTTAATTGCATCGGTTGGCGATCGCGCTCAAGATAAAGCGAGCGAAGATGCTGGACGTACCAAAGGGTTTGTTCGGGAAACAGCCGATAAAGTCGAGCGCACTGCTAAGAAAAATGCCGAAAAAGTAGATCGAGCAGATGAAGGTGGTTTCTTTGCGCGTCGAGCTAAGAAAGATGCGGCTCGCATTGAGAAAAGAGCAGAGGAAGATGCTGCTCGGACTCAGAAAGCAATAGACAACACCAAAAATGCTTTTAGAAAAGCTGTAGATAACGATTAAGGATACTTTTACTAGAATAGGGTGTAAGCTCCCTAAATCCCCCAATTTTGGGGGACTTTTAGTTTTATTATCGTTTTCTTAATGGAGAGACGCGGTATATCGCGTCTCTACAACCAACCAAAATTAATTTTTCGTCAAGTCGTTAACGGCTTGTCTGACCTTCTCAACATCTAACTTAATGATTTCTGCGATTTCTTCGACAGTAAATCCTCTTTCTACTAAAGCAGGAATAATTTCTAGCTTACCTTCTTCACCAATTTCTTTTTTAATATCTTGATAAAGTCTTGACTGCTTAAACTCATCTAAGCTAAACATCTCAATCAACTCCCGCAAACTTAAATTAGAAAATTTATAAGAAATGATAGTTTCTATCAACTCTAGGATAGCAATTCTTTCTGCTGTTTCTATCTGACGAACTTCTGCAAGTAATTGCTTGCCTTTCTCGACTGCTAGTTCTTGTTCGCTAATCAAAAACTCAATAAGTCTTAAATTAAGAGACGCATTTTCATCAAAGGATAATTCATCTAGGTAAATTCGCGTTACTTTGGAAGAATTAAGCAATTCTTGATAGGGACTTAAGTTTCTAGGTTCAAACCGACGAGTTTGATAAATAACGATCGCTTGCCAATCTTGGGATGAATTGTTTTGATTGAGGTAAAGAAAAATTTCTGAAAATAAACCCGAATAAACTTTAGCATCATATCGAAACTGTATCTCGACAAAATAAAGCGGACGATTTTCCTCAATAGGGATAAATAATCCATCTGTACGAAAAGCTGTCTGTTTAATTTCAAAAGAATCAAAACGATATGCGATCGCTTCTTCGGAAGGACGACCTATAAGTTCAAAGAAACTAGCGGGTAATTCCCTAAATAAACGGTAGAAAATCGAATCAGTTTTCATTTATAAACTTATTATCCTACTCCTGCGCTTCAACAATAGACATATCCTCATCCGCATCGCGCCAAATATTGAGAATTTCTGCGACATGGGGACGCAATTCTTGCAGTAATTCGCCTTGAAAATCTCGATCTGTTGCTAACACAATTACCTGTGAGGGAAGGTTGGGAAGCGCGTTAACGATGTTTTTCTGATGCTGTATATCGAGATGACCGAAAGGCGTGTCCATAATTAATGGCGCGGCGGTTTCTGAGGCGATATTTAACCCAGTTATAAAAGCAAAAGCTAAAGCTTCTTTTTCGCCTGCACTTAAACTTTCTGGATTGAGGAGTTCTCCTGTTACTGTCTTAACTCTTAGGCTATAGTTCTCCGTATGTGCGATCGCGATTCCTCGATATTCATCGGGTTTATTCGTTACTCGACCGTGTATTTGAGAGGTTGTCTGTTCTATTGTTTGTTTGCGATCGTCGATATACCATTCAATTAGTTCGTTTGCTGCATCGCGCAGTCCTTGCGCCAGTTTCATCTGTTTGACTAAAGTGACGGTTTCTTTATCTTGAGTGCCTAGCGTTTCTATTTCTTGAAGCAAGCGAATTTCTTCTTGTTTTTCGCGTTCGAGTTCTTTACTGAGGCGGTTAATTCTCTCTCTAGTCGCTTCTACGTTCTTTTCTTCTGCGCCAAGTTTGCGCCAAGTTTCTTCAACTTCAGATCGTTTGAAACCTTTCGTATCCTGTTTGATATTGTCGATACTTTGTTGGAGTTCGTCGAGGTCGTCAACAAGGCGATCGCGTTTTAATAATATCCCATCTAAATCGAGATTGCGATCGCGCAACAGCTTTGATAATTGTGTCTGGATATCGTTTTGTTGGATAATTTCTTGAGAAAGGTTTTCCAATCCTGCTAACTCTTCCAATGACTGACGAATGTAATTGCGAGATTCGTCATCCATACATCGACCGCACAAACAGCGATCGCTATTAAGAAGTTCTCGTAATTGTTTTAAAGAAACCGATAATCCTGTCTTTTTGATGTTTTTCCGTTGCAAATCGTCATGAACTTCCTGCATGAATTCTCTCATCAGAGGAAGCGATACTTTTTTAAAAGCGTTTTCGACATCTGCTTGCGCTTTTTCTCGTTCTTGTTCTAAATAACGTTTTTCTCGTTCGCGATCGTCAAGTTTTTTGAATTTTTCGTTTAAATCTTCAATTTGTCGCGCTTTTTCTTGACAATCTTCAAATATTCTGATACTGTTTTCGAGGTCTTGCTTGGCTTGTTGCAGTTGACCCGTTCTTAGTGCAATTTCTTCTTGCAGAGTTGCTAATCGGTCGGTTTTTTGTTTGAGAGTTTGATTCGCCGCCGATGCTTTGTTTAAGTCTTTTTCTATTTGTTTTAACGCTTTATCAGCATCGTCTCGCAGGTTTTTGAGTTCGGGAATTCCTAAGATCTGTTCGATCGCATTTTTAGTTTCATCGGTTTGCGTCAGTTGCGCGTAGCGTTGAATTTCTACGCCATCAAAGAAGAAAAATTCTTTACAGGATTTGGGTAAGATACTATCTATATATTCTCGTGGATTGTTTCTTTGTTTGCCATCTTCGTTAAACGTTGGTTCGTCTGGGGTAACAATTGGGGTAGTTCCTCGCCAAATCAACGTTGCTTGGCGACTGATAAAGTAATTTTTGCCGTTGTCTTCAAAGTTGAGTTGTACGGATAAGTTTGTTTGCTTGCGTTTTTTTAGCGCAATGCGATTGAAGTAATCGGGTAATTTTTTAGTCGCAATTCCTTCGTTTCCATACAGACACCAAAGGATTGCTTCTAGAAGCGAGGTTTTTCCATAGCCATTTTGACCGAATACAATCCAAATGTTTTTATCTGTATTTAGATTGAATTGGATTTTTTGTTCGCGGTAGCATTTCCAGTTTTTGAGGCGAATTTGTTTGAGGCGGAGTCCCATACTATTACATAGGTGTGTTTTTATCTCACGCAGAGACGCGGAGGCGCAGAGAGGGTTTATTCTGAGTATTGAGAGATCGCTTTGAGGAGTTTTGGGACGCATTGGCGATTGGCGTACATGATTCTTTCTTTTTCTAGCGCGATCGCATCTTTGAGTAATTGTTCTGGAATTTCGTATTTTTTGGAGAGTTGTTTGAGTTTTTGTTCTATTTCCATTGTTATGTCTTATTTATAAGTAGGTTGGGTTGAGGGACGAAACCCAACATTGAGTAACTTTTATGTTGAAAAAAAATTTTATTTTTTCTGACGATATATACCGTAAGGACTTTGATAAAATTCTTCATCTAAACGAGTATTCAATTCTTCTAAATCTGCGATATGTTTGTCCATACGCTGACAAAGTTCGTTCATTTTAGTAACGTGGCGTTCGATTGTTGCTGTTTCAGGAATTCGTGGATAGTTATTCATGGTGAATTTTAACTTAAATTAAATCCGAGTAAGTAATCCCGTAGTGTTTCAGTTCTTCGATTAAATTAATAATGACTGAAGTGCGGTTGCGTGCGGAACGAGCAAATTGTTTGATTCTCTGAAGTTCCGATTCTATCAATTTTACTCGTTCGTCTCCCAGGGGAGGAACGATGAGAACGTCAATTAAGGTTGCAACTGATTTTTTCGGCGCAGTCCTTAATATTCTTCCCCGACGCTGGATAAATTGTCTTTCTGTCGCATCGCTAGCTAAAATTATCGCCTGATGGACTGAGGGAATATCTACGCCTTCATCCAAGCATTTCACTGCGACTAACGCATCTAAATAGCCTTTGGCGAAATTGGTTAAAATCGTTTTACGATCGCGATCGTCCGATGAATATCGAGCAATATTAAACCCGCGTTGAGATAGTCTTTTACTAATCTGAGTCGCTTGGTCGATATCCGCACAGTAAATCATTGCTTGTTGGGGCGGATAATCGTTCAAAATACGATCTAATAGGTTTAGTTTGGTAGTAGCAGATTTAATAACCTTTGCTCGTTGAATGGTGAGATGATGGATGCGTTCGCGATCGTCTCTGTTGAGTAATGAAGCAATTTTTGCGGTTAATTGCTGGAATTTTTCGTGTTCTTCGTCGGTTAAAGTCGTGACATAAACATGGTAATCGTACTGACAAAGAATACCTGCCGCGATCGCGTCTTCTAATGTAAACTCATAAACGATTCCACCAAAATAATCTAATACAACTTCCGTTCCCTCTTCGTCATAAGGACGGATGGGAGTCGCCGACAATCCCAAACGATAGCGAAAATCTTCCCTCAAGATACGTCGATAAACTTCTGCACCTGTTGCGTGAACTTCGTCTGCGATGAGTAAAGATTGTTTGGGTAATCCTCCCGCATCGCCTATTAAATCTGTAACAGGAGATTTGGATAGTTCGCTATAAGTACCGACGACAATAACGGGAAGTCGTTCGCGGGGTAATTCTTGGTAGTCAATTAAACGCAATTTGCGAAACAGGATTTCTCGCCAATATTCTGCTTTTCCCGTCGCAGCAATCGGAGGTCGAAAGCTGGTTTTTGTCTCTATTTCTTCAACCCATTGGTTAACTAATTCCTTTGTCGGTACGCCAATGACAATTAAATCGAGATTATTTAAACGAGACGCACAAGTTAGCGCGGTAATCGTTTTTCCCGTTCCTGTCGCCATCGCTAAGATACCGCTATTCGCTTTCCCAAACGCTTCTATTGCATCGATTTGGAAAGGACGCAATTCAAGTTTTTGTGTTTTTGTGGTTAATTCATAACTTCCACCCGTTTCTCTAACCACCAAAACTTGTTTTGATGGTTGGAATTGTGGAGGACTATTCGGACGCAATCTTAAAAGCGATCGCGTTGCTGCTTCGGGAAAGTCTATTACTTCTACTTTTGAAGTTTTGTTGTCCCACAACCGTTGAAAATCGTTTATCTTCCGTTGAACTCGCGTCTGTTCTCCCTGTTTCCAAGAACGAAAGACTTCAACATATTCAAAATTGCTGGCAAATCCCGAAAAACTTTCATTAGCAGAACCGATAAAAGCAACGCAATGATTTTGAAAATCGCTGAAAATCCCAAATTTTTCGTGATATAAACCTTCTACGTGCAGATTTTGAGAAATTGCCAGTTTAATTTCTAAAATTCCTTGACTCAATAACCACGCCAAACAAGCTAATCTATCTTGGTGAACCCGTTCAAACTCTCGGTCTAACTCGCGCAAAATTGCGCTAGTAATGACTTCTTCTCGCCGCTTCAATCCCATTTCGATCGCATTAATATCTTCTCGACTCAAACAAGGAGAAGCAACCAAGCGCATTTTCCCGCCAGACTGAATTAAAGCGGCGAGTCCTTTACTCACAGCAATTAAAGATGAACTCGAAAAAAAGCCAACTGCGCGACTGTAGATGGTTGTGCGTCCCAGACAAGGAATATAAAAATCGTCAATGAGGTTATCGCGATCGCTTCGATAATCTTCTTGAATATCTAATTCGTTTAAATTCAACTTACTTTGTTAATATTTTCGTTTTCTTTCCTTATTCTTCCCAAAATTGGCGATCGCTTTTCTTCGATCTAATCAGACTTCGTAACTTTTCTTAACTCTATTTTTGTCGAATTTATGTTGACAGCGTAAACATTTAGCCGTTAAACTAGATATTGACAACGTAAACATACGACTAAATATGGAGGTTTTACGATGTCACAAAGATACAGTAACGAAGATATTCAACAAATCCTCAGACACGCAACAATTCTGCAACAGGAAAATGACGTATCGCGGGAGCAACTAATAGAAATAGCGGCTGAAGTAGGTATATCAGCAGAAACCTTAGAAAAAGCCGAGCAAAAGTGGTTATTCCAACGAGACACGATGAAAAAACAAGCCAAAGCAAGCGCGCGTCGTCATCTAGGATTTCAATTACATTTCATTCCTTACCTAGCGACGAGTGTCTTCATGGTGCTACTAAACCTAACAACGACACCTCGCTGTTTCTGGAGTATTTATCCCATTCTTGGCTGGGGTTTAGGAGTCACGCTACATGGTGTTTGCATTCATCGCAAAGAAGTTGAATTGTGCTGACGTTACAAGGCGAACATCTAAAAAATTTAATTTAACGCGATCGCAATGAACGCAATACATTTATGAGGACAGAATTATGAATGCGTCACGCTACGACATCATCTTAATCGGTTCGGGGATGGGTGCATTAACCGTCGCGAGTTTAATGGCACAGATGCGAGGAAAGAAAGTTTTAGTTTTGGAACGTCATTTCAAAGCAGGCGGATATACTCATTCTTTCAAACGCCAAAAATATCATTGGGATGTAGGCATTCACTACGTCGGACAAATGGGAAAAGGTTCTGTGATGCGTCGTTTATTCGATTTGGTGACGCAAGGAGGAGTTGACTGGCAAAAAATGCCAGATTTATTTGAAAAATTTACCTATCCCGATCGCACTTTTAATTTATATAGCAATAAAGAAGGCTATATCAACGATTTAATCGAGCAATTTCCCGAAGAAGAATCAGCTATTCGCCAGTATTTTCGCGATACGGCTAAAGCAGCGACTGCTTTTGGAATGCAGGCAATGAGTAAATCCAGTGGGTGGTTGAAGTTATTTAGTTCTGTTGTCACTTTGTTTAATCCTTCGAGATTAAATCTAACCACTCAAACATATTTAGATCGACATTTTCAAAATCCCCAACTCAAAGCATTATTAGCTTCTCAGTGGGGAACTTACGGACTTCCACCGAGCAAAAGTCCATTTGCCGTGCATTCTACTATCGTGCAACATTATCTAGAAGGCGCTTACTATCCCGTTGGAGGTGCGGGAACAATTGCATCTAGCGTCCAAGAGATTGTAGAAGCAAATGGCGGTAAATTTCTCCTCAACCGCGAAGCAACAGAAATTTTGATTGAAGATGGCAATGCAATTGGGGTCAGAGTTCGCAAAATGAATGCCAAGGAGGATACTTGGGAAGAATATTATGCTCCCGTTATTGTTAGTAACATAGGTGCGGCTGCAACTTATCTCAAATTAATTCCCAACGATTATCCTATTACATTTCGCGAGTCATTAAGACAATTCGTGCAACAACATTCTTCGATCGCAAATGTCACTTTGTATGTAGGATTTTCTGAAGATCCGCGAAAATTAGGATTTAAAGGCGAAAATCATTGGATTTATGAAAGTTTAAATCACGACGATATTTATAATAGCCGAGGTGAATGGATTGAAGAAGGCAAAGCAACACACGCATACATATCGTTTCCATCGCTAAAAGATCCTCAAGCGAAAGCACATACGGCAGAAATTATCGCTTGGGCAGATTATGACACGTTTGCTCGTTGGCGAGAACAATCTTGGTTGAAACGAGATGAGGAGTATCAAGCACTCAAGCAGCGATTGAGTCAGGCATTAATCGATCTAGTAGAGAAATATTATCCAGGATTTGCAGAGATTATCGACTACCAAGAACTTTCAACACCCTTGACTAACGAACATTTTACGGGACACGATCGAGGGGGAATTTATGGAATGGCGATCGCACCCGAACGTTTCGAGCCAGAAAATTTAGCTTGGACTAATCCAAAAACGCCCGTACCTGGATTATATCTCACGGGAGTAGACTTGATGATAATGGGGGGCATTGTCCCTGCTATGTTGGGAGGATTATTAACGATCGCTAATTTGCCACAAGGAATGTCTGTTCCTCAAACCTTTATAGCAGCAGGACGATTTTAACAGTTATCAGTTATTGTAGGGGCGCTATTAGTGCGCCCTCCCAGTTATCAGTCAAGATAATTGGGTTGCGCGTCCCCCACGCTTATCGGCGTAAACTGACAACTGAAAGCTAATAACTGGTTTGAATTCCCCACCATACGCCTTGATAATCGATTGTTTTAGGAGAATCGAGAATCCGTCTGTCGATTCAACATAAAATTAAAAGTAAATAAAGGATACGTTCGATGTTTGCAGTTGTTACGCCAGAGAAAATTCAACTGTCACCAGGAACAGTTGTCAGACTATTAGGTACTTGGCAGGATTATCAAACACTTAGTCAACAATTGGGCGATCGCGCCGCCACGCGCATAAAATATAGACCTGGAGAGATTTTGTTAATGGTTCCTTTGGCAGAACACGGACGCAATGCCAATTTAGTTGCAGATGTCGTCAAAGTTTATCTTGATTATTTAGAACAAGATTACGAAGCTTTCACGCCAATTACGATAGAATTACCGCAAGAAAGCAGCATCGAACCAGACTATTGCTTTTATATCGATAACTGGGCAGCCGTTGCAGGCAAAAATCGCATCAATTGGGGTGTCGATCCTTCTCCCGATTTGGTAATCGAGATAGATGTAACGAGTTACACGAAGGTTAATGACTATCTTCCCCATCAAGTACCGGAGGTTTGGATCTTTAAGAAAAATCGACTCGAAATTTATTGTTTACAAGATGGTTTTTATAGCCTTCAAACAAATAGTCGCTATTTTCCCAATATAGATATTATTGATGCGATCGCTCAGTGTTTGCAAGTTGCAAATCAACGCAATACTAGTGCTGCCATTCGAGAGTTAAGGCAGCAATTGAATCCGAAGCTATAATTTCTCACGCAGAGGAGGCACGGACGGCGTTGGCGTAGCCCGTCCCTTGGACGTACCTGTGTCGCCGTATTGAGGAGGCGTGGATGGCGAGGTTGCCGTCGCGCAGAGGCGCAGAGGAAGGAAAGAGAGGATTGACAGCATAAATCGTTTAAAAAGTCAAGAAAATAGCGCGATCGCAGCTATTGAATTAAAATTACGGCTTCTTGTACCTTGGTAGAAAGCGCTGTTTGAAGCGAGCGAGCAACTTTTTCAACTAGTGAGTCAAAAGCTTCTTGATTGGCGTTTAATTGTTCTCGAAGCACCTTTTCTAACTCAGGTTCGATCTGTTGAGTAACGCGATCGATCTTCGAGTCGTCTAAAAGATTAGAACGAACCCATCCAGGAACATTTACATTAGTTTTAATGGCTTCTTTGACCCCTTTGCGATTTAGTTCCATTCCTGCTGCGATCGCGGAAGCGCCATAAATCAAAACAATCGGTAAAGTCAAGTGTCCGGTGAAGATCAAGGTAATAATGCTAGCAAGTGCGCCTCCACCAATGACAACATTAACAAATAAACCTACCGTGTCTGCAAGGATAGCATCGCCAATAGGGAGTTCTGGGTTGACTAAAAGGGGATCGATGCCTTCTTCAAAGCGCAAGCTACTTCTAGGAATCTGATACTTTCGGCAGATTGGGTCGGTTTTGGCAGCTAAATCGGGTTGAATTTTTTCGTTAAACCAACCGTTACATTGTTTGTTGATAATTTGTTTAGCGCGATCGCTCGTCAACCACTGTTCTGCTCGCAGTTTAATCGAGTCTTCTAAATCGGCAAACGTCTTGATTTTGTTCTTTTGCCAGTCTTTGAGAGCGGGTTTAACCACATCTTTAATCGTTGACTTCTTGTGTAAACGCCTCCGCACGAAGATCCCACCGTCCGACTCTCGCTAATCCCAAGGCGATACAGCGTTCGGGTTCTGGGTCTGGACGCAGGGTTGTTTCTGGTGAGGCAAAGATTTCTTGACAAATTTGTTGGGTAAATTTCATGCGGGATGCACCGCCAGTCATCAGTACCAGTTTCGGGACGATGTTTTGCTCGTCTAGCTGCTTTTTTGCCTCGCCAACCGCAGCGCGAAACGATTCGAGCCAACTTTTTCGACTCAGTACGGTCATCTTTTGATTCAATACATCTTCAATGAGCGATTGGTTGACTTTGGGAATGAAATAAATTTGTTCGTTAATCGATTCAAAACCTCGTGCAAAGGAATTGTCGGCGCTATATACCTGTTCGTTAGAAAAGTAGTCTTCTTTTGCTTTGCGACAAGCTAACTCGCAACGCGCTTGGTGGTGCGGGTATTCGGCAAATACTTTTTCGAGTAACGTTTTTTGTTCGTGTTGAGCGAGGGTGCGATCGAAAATCGCTTTATCTATCAAAGATGCTCCCAGCGCATTGCTACCAAAATCGAGCGGGACTTCATGGAAGCTTTTAACTAAAGTAAAATCGGTGGTTGAGGAGCCAATATCGACGATTAAGACCGACGATTTCAGTTTTTCATACTCCAACTTTCCCGCTTCTTTTGCTTGCATAAAAGCGGCTCGCGATTCGGGGATAACATTAAGAAGGGGAATGTTAGCTTCTTGTAGTAGCTTTTGGTATTCTTCGCGATCGCTACTCGACCATCCCGAAGGACAACCAACATATAAATGACTGTTTTCTGTGCCTTCTATTTGTCTGCTTTCTTTGAGTAAGCGGTAGCAAGTTGCAATATAGGTGCGCATGGTTTCCCGATAATCGGGATCGTCGTTTGGTTTCTGCTTGAAGGATATTTTTAACTGGGTAACGCCAGCTTGTATGAGCGCTTGTTCTCCGACGAGATAACCGAGTTTGGGATGCCAAGCAAGCGCTGTAATTTGGTTTTTCTTGTTGTTGATCTCAAGCATCTGTGGGGGTTCGATGCTATCTACTAACGCTTTGGCAACAGATGTTTCGCCGTGTCCGAGATCGAAACCAATTGTTTCTAAAATTTCCATATTCTTGATATTTATGATTCTTTAAGCTCAGAATAGGCAGGTTCGATAACTCGTCCGCGTCTGAGCAAGCGATCGCCCTTTAATAAAGCAGGTGTAATAGTGACATAATCTTGAGTAGAAGGGTCGATACTCGGCTCGAAATCAAAATACTCGCGAGCGCTATGAGGGTCTTGAGATTGATAGATTTGAGTTATACAGGCAATTTTGACGTTAGACAGCTGAGCTATTATGTGAAGTGCATTGTATAAAAGCCAGGCTTTCAAAAAGGATTTAGAATGGGGA
>JALOOL010000420.1 GCA_025454425.1 Hydrococcus sp. Prado102
CATGACCGAGACTGGGTAGAATCTCCATTAGTTTGTTGTAGTCTGCTTGTGAAAGCTGTTCTTTGAGCATAGTCGTATCGGCATCTAGCTTGCCATCCTTCGCGAGTGTGGCAAAAGGTTCAAATCCCAAGGCTCCTTGGTTTAGTTCGTCATCGGGAGCCGTTTGAGCATCGCCAAAAAGATGATCGAAGTGGAAGGTTGCCTCTAAGTCAGCATTATTATCTGCTTGTAAAATGCCTTTTCGCTGTTCTCCGACAAAATCGCCGCAGGTAAAAGCCATTTCTGGCTGTATTTTTAAGACGAAATCAACAGTCCTGCCTTCTTTGGTCGCTTTTCCGCTTAAATATAAAGGATAGCCGCTTGCTTCTCCGGTTTGGGCTGGAACCATTCGCCAAGAAAGGGCGTTATAGCGTCCGGCTGGTGCTTTAACTTCTCCAACCAAAATCGGTTCGGCATTCTCATCGCCTTGGGCAAGATCGACGGTTTGGGTTTGAGGAAGACTGACTTGCTCTTTTGCTTGTAAGGTTTTGCCAGATTCTGCATCGAAAGGCGGATCGCTTTGATAGGCAGTCACATCAGCCAAAGTCACGTAAACGCGATCGAAATTAATTTGCCAGCCATCTTTGCTGACAAAGCCTTGGCGGATAAAATCCTCTCCGTTTGCTCGAATTTGTAGCGTTCCAGATTCTTTGTCGGTTGCTTTGTCGGCAGTATTTTCGGTTGGCTGGGAATTAGTTGCAGGAGATTCGGATTGAGTTTGATTTTCTCCACAACTTTGAAGTATGGCTATATTCAAAAGCGATACTAGGGCGACAAAGACGAACTGTTTTTTAATTTTAGTCATTGAAGCAGAATGAACGATCTAGTTATGGCTATCTTGTTTATTTTTATTTCTTCATCGCGATCTTTTCAATGCCCTAATGGGGGAAGTTAGCCAGTCGCTAAAAGTTAATCTGTTTACCGATAATAAAAATTAAAATTTTTTAAACTAATAACTCTTAAATACACTAAACGAAATAAATATCCTATTCGATTGTTGGTTTTGCTTAATATTTTCTCAAAAATAGATTGATTAGGAAATTCAAGTTGTTTTTGTTTTTCAAAATAAATCGATTTTTCTTGAGCATTCACTTGACCTTTTTTTATTCGGACTCGTTCGATTCTATCTTTAAAGAAAGATATTCTATCTACTGAATCAAATCTAACTGGAAAATCTGCTTTAGCTGCTGCTAATCCAATGGCGTTTCCTTCTCCTGCATAAATTCCATTTAATTCAAAATAACGACCGATTATTTCCCACTGTTTAAGAAATTTTAATTCCTTGCCGCGATCGCTTTTTACGACAAAAAGAAATTCATGTACAAATTTTACTCGTTCTAGCTCTAAATTTAATTTTTTGGCTACTTTATCGATCGCTTTAATATTTTCGTTGTTTCCTTGATTGTGTTTAATAATGTTAGAACCCGTTCTCGCTGTTATACCAGGAAGCCATTCGAGATTATTTGGTACTGGTTCTAAAATTCGCATATCTGCATCAAGAAAAATACAAGTATTAAACAGTGATAGTGCTTTTTCGATAACAAATCGTTTGTCGTGATAAAATTTAATACTTTCTGGTCTATGTTTAAAGGCAGTAACATTAGCAATATCTTTAAAATAATCGGGTCTATCTGTCAAAATCAAAAACGTTGTATTAGGCGAATATTTTTCAAGATCTTTAGCTAATTCTAAAGCCAAAGCACGATAATTTTTCCCTAAAGCTAAACTACAAAAGCAAAAGTCCTGACTAGTTTTATTCATGGCTAGTTAAATTAATAAAATATTATTTAATTTTTAGTTTTCTGTAAACATTCCTGCTTTCCAGTCATCTTTAAGTTGTTGAACTTTTTCTTGGAGTTCAATAAGAAGTTGTTCGCTTTTTTTGTCGCTACTTAAACTTGGATGTATAGTACTAGCAATATCATATAGTTTACGTGCAGCTTTTTTCTGCCTTACCCAATCGCGAGCTAGACGCACCCCAGATAAAATATCTGTTTTTTGACGAGGATGATGTAGGCGTTCTAGGTTAATTGGATTGTATTCTACTTCTATAGATTGACACCAATCTTGCCATTTAAAAGGCAAAATAGTAGGGTTAGTAACTATAGGTATCCAAGGTACGCGAAACGCATCAGCAATAATTGCACCGTGCATAGCTTCTGTTAATAATATTTCTGTTTGGTTAATACACGATAAAACTTTTTCTACCGACCAGCGCGGATCTATATATCCAAAATTAAGTTCTTTACAAACTAACTCCCATGCTTTGCCAGCTAGTTCGTAATGAGGCATATAAGAAAATTTGTAGTTTTTTTGGCTGTTAGTTTGAAAACTTTTAACTAATAGCGCGCCATCGGTGACGGCTAAATCTTTAGAAACACCAAGTTTTTGTGCTGATAATGGCCCTCGAAGACAATAAATTTTATAGGATTCATCGATCTGAGGAACTCCTTTTGCATATCCAACTCCCGTGCTAAATATGACTCTCCAACGAGCTTTTCTTGTTAAGTAAGGCAAGTTTTCATTGATGAGAGTTCCTATGCCAATAAAAGCAATCTTATCGTCTTCATTGAATAATTCTGGGAGAAGTTGTTTCCATAACCAAGGATTGAGAGCATCGCCAAAGTTCTTTTCTTTGTAATAATGAATTTTCATTAACTTGTAATTTTTTTTAGTTTGCGATCGCCTAAACTGCCGAACGAGACATTCTTCGGTATTTTAGCATTTTGCCCTATTATTTAGAAACTATAAGTTCTAATAGATTAAAAGCGTTTGATGGCACAAAATAGATCGTTCTCACTCCCAAAAGCATTACTGCTAAGCTAAAAAGGATGATAAGACGTTATTCCTAGCAAAATTGCAGGGATAAGGAAGAAGACGCTAAATATATATACAAAGGCTATATATTTGCGGTAGCTGGCAACTTTGGCAAGGGTTTGAGCAGCTAAAATCGGCAATCGTCTCAAAAAAGGCGTTCCATAAATTAACGTCACTCCACTAACATTAAAAAATAAATGCACCATAGCAATTTGCATAGCTGCCAAATGATTATTTAATACTGCTGTTGCTGCGATTAATGCGGTAATACAAGTGCCGATATTAGCTCCCAAAGTAAAGGGATAAATTTCTTCTAAGCTTAACAATCCCGTGCCTGCTAAAGGAACGATAAGGCTGGTCGTGGTCGATGAAGATTGCACTAACATAGTAACGAACATTCCTGAGAAAATTCCCACCAAAGATCCTCGTCCGATCGCACTTTTTAGTAATGTTTTTGCTTGTCCGACAATTGCTAGTTTAAGCAGTTTTCCCATATACAAAATCGAGACAAAAATTAGTATAAGTCCGCTCCCAATAAGTGCAATTCCATCCCAAGGAGGTGAAAAAGTCTTTGTTGCAACTTTTAATAAATTAATGACGGGAACTGTAGCAACTTGAATGAGATCGAATCCATTGAAACCTATGGATGTATTACTAAATAAGAAATTGGCAAAAAACGAGGCAAATTTTTCTAAAAAATGCGTGGTAATTTCTAGAGGAAGAAAGATTATAACGCAGATTAAATTAAAAAAATCGTGAATAGTAGCCGCAGCAAAAGCACTTCTAAACTCTTCTTTATTGCGTATATGTCCTAAGCTGACGAGAGTATTAGTAATTGTCGTACCGATATTAGCACCCATCACCATAGGAACGGCAACAGTTACGGGTAAACCTCCCGCTACTAACCCAACAATAACTGAGGTAACAGTACTAGAAGATTGAATCAAAGCAGTTGTTAAAGTACCGACAATTAAGCCAGCTAAAGGGTTAGTAGCAAATTGAAACAATTGGGTTGCCTTATCGCCTGCTGCTAGTTTAAAACCATCGCTAATAATTCCTACTGCAACAATCAACAAATAAACTAGAGCAATGATTCCTATCCAGATGTAAGTCGGAATTTTTTCTGGAGTTACGCGAGCGTCTGTAGAGTTTTCCATGTATTTTACACAAATATTTTTGATGAGTTGATACAACTAATACAGAATAATATTCAGAAATTATGAAATTTATTCTTCATCAAATCTTCATCAAAAAGATGGAATTTTTTTTCGTTTCTTAAACCAACTCTAAACTCATTTGTTTATTCTGGGAACTAAGAACAGTTTTTATCCATCAGAATTGCCTAGCTGTTCTTGGTATGAACGTTATGTTTCAATACAGCAAAACATCATCTCGCTTCAGAATTGCTCGACTTCCTTTAGCTATTGCTAAACCAGTGAAGAGAGGTTTAGCGGTCGCACGTCATCGGTTTGATGCGATTGAAATTCGCGATCGCAAGTTAGCTCGATTTCTCTGCAAGGTCATTCCCGTGCAATGTCCGTTTGAACGAGATATTAAATTTTTGGGTCGAACCTTAGCACATATTCCGCCTTTATGCAAGCTAAATCCTTTTTACGACCAATTAGCTTATCTTCGCTTTCGCGCGCTTTGTTATTTAGTCGAACAGTGCGGGGAAAGTGTATGAATCAGTTATCAGTGACCAGTGACCAGTTATGAGAAATTGACACTCCTCGCCCTACAAGGGCGAGGATTCTTGGTTCACCGAGCCTACTTGCCCTGACAGGATTGCTCCAACCAAAGTAGAGGTAGATTCTCCCCATCACAAACATGAGTTCTAACCGACAGAGATTTCTTGATTCTTTTACCACAATTAAAGCAATCAACAGAAGTATATTGGGGTGGTACAGCAACAGTTAGCCTGCCATATTTCACCCCAAAATACTCAATCCATTTTCTCAACCCGGACCAAGCAGCATCATTTATACTCTTAGCTAGTTTGGAATTACGAACAAGATTTTTGACTTTTAA
>JALOOL010000421.1 GCA_025454425.1 Hydrococcus sp. Prado102
CAATTATCCCACTAGCAGCGACAGCAGGCAAACCAATTCCAGGAAAAATCGAATCTCCACAACACAACAATCCTGGTAATGGCGTATTCGATCCTGGGAAAAATCCTTTTCCCGCGCGAATTGCCGGGCCATAGGAACCTCGATGTCGTCTTAAAAAACGTTCGTGAGTCAATGGTGTACCTAGCATCGTTACTTCGCAGCGATCGCGAATATCTGGGATAATTCTTTCTAACGCTTGCCACATGACTTGTGCGCGAGTTTGTTTTAGTTTGGCATACTCTTCGCTGCGTCGATCCATTCCTTGCCAAAGCGCATAGGGTTCGTTAGCAGGAGTATAAACGTGAACGACGTGTTTGCCAGGAGGCGCTAAAGAGGGATCTAACAGCGATGGAATCGATACTGCTATAACGTTTTGAGGCGCGGTTATTCCTTTTTCCCAATCGTTGACAACGATGTGATGACAAGCTAAATCTGAAGAAATCCCTTGTCCGTCAATTCCTAAATGCAAGTGCATGAAGCTATCGCATTCAGGCGTAGCTTGTTGCTTTTCTCGATACTGTTTTGAGATGGTATTTTCTCGAAGCAGTTTGAGGGTATCCCAGACAGAGGCATTCGATACTACCGCACGACGCGCTTTAATCGTCTTCCCATTTCGCAAACGCACTCCGATCGCGCGTTCTTTCTCTACTATAATCTCTTCAACATGGGCGCTTAAGATAAGCTGACCGCCATAACGTTGCAATCCCCTCACTAACGCATCGACCATCGCACCGCTACCGCCGATAGGATAATCTAGAACTACTCCAGGTCGATACCAATCGGCAAACATAAACGCCATTTCTGCGGCGCTAGTACTATCCGCAGGCAGTCCAGAAAGCAAGAAACAAAGCAAATCCAGCCAATTGCGAATAAATGGATCTTTAATAACATCGCCCATAATTCGTCCAAAAGACCCCGTCAGCTTGAGGACGTTAGGAGAATTCCATAAAATAGATGGGGCAAATTGACCGACAGTAATTAACGCACCGAGATCGAAACGGATAGCAGCGGGAGGAATTGCGATCGCAGCACTAGCTAAGGGTTCCATGACTTGCTGAAGCTTGCGCCACTCGGCAACCGCACTATCGCCGCGCAATCTTTTGAGGACTTTGCAAAAATCGTCTGCGCCAACTGCGGTATCGAAATCGCCTTCTGGCAAACAACATCCCCAAGTATCGTAGGTAACGCAAGGCAACTTTTCATCAATAGCATCCAAAATTTGTCGCAAGGGGTTAGGAGAAGGACTGTACGACAAACCAGAGTAAAGAGACGGCCCAGAATCAAATATATAACCATTGCGATCGAAAGCATGAGCAGCGCCACCAGCAATCGAATGACTTTCGCAAACGATTACATCATAGCCATAACGCGCTAAAAGAGCGGCGCAACTCAACCCGCCAATCCCGCTACCAATGACAACGATATCGGTTTGTTCTGTTTCCATGAGCGATCGCGTAATTTAAAAAAGTCTCATTACAATTTAACGCGAGATCGAAAAGTTAATTGCCAAAATTCATATCTATCACACTCAGCACGAACGGCGATAATACCATCATTGATGCGATCGGATTTGCTGCTGCCCGGTTCCCCAAAGGGGTTCTCGAAGAGTAGGGCGATCGCGTCACTAACTAAAATCATCCTATAAAATTATGGAGGCATCTGCGTTGTGGAATCCTTTTCGCTCAAAACATTCCTCGATTTATTTATCGTCATCGATCCGATCGGACTAGCTCCTATTTTTATTACTTTAGCAGGCAGTCGCCCCCCAGAAGAGCAATTTGGGATTGTTCGTCAGGCTATTCTAGTATCTGCTGGCATTTTGCTGGCGTTTGCGTTGGGTGGCAATTGGCTTTTAGCAACTTTAGGCATTGGCATCGAAGCGTTTCAAATTGGTACTGGCATCTTGCTGTTTAAAATTGCTGTAGATATGGTATTCGCGCAGCGAGAACGAGAAACTGAAGAAGAAGAACAAGAAGCACAAGCACGGGAAGATATTAGCGTTTTTCCCCTGGCGATTCCGCTAATTGCCGGGCCGGGAACTTTAGCTAGTATTCTGATCTTACAAAACGAGTCAGCGGTGTATGTGTGGGGTTGGTTAATTGTCATCGCGATCGCATTAATCGTTCTGCTAATTACTTACATTTTATTGTACTTTTCGGTATATTTAGCTAAGTTTTTGGGGAAAACTGGAATTAATGTCATCACGCGCGTTCTGGGGCTTATTTTATCAGCCCTAGCCACGCAGTATATTGCTGATGGAGTAGTCGTTATCCTCAAAAGTGTTTTTAAATAACTGGTGAGTGGGAGACTTTTTCAGCGACCAGCTTTTTCAGTTAGCAGTGACCAGTGACCAGTGACCAGTTTCATCAATACTTTCGAGTTTCGACTTTCGACTTTCCCCATTCCCCAATCCCCAAATTAAAAAGACTGCTCGCAAGGCATCAGCATACTAAGTTGAAGAACGATACCATCTATCGTTTTTACTAAAGAGCTTCCTGATTGTCGGGGATTATTACCGATAATACTAAACACTAACTTTCCATATTGCGGATGGTCGATATATCCAGATAATGCTCTAACGCCTCTTAAGGTTCCAGTTTTCGCATGAACCATTCCTTGAGCGGAAGTATATTTCATCCGATTTCTAAGCGTTCCGCTCATTCCAGCAACCGGTAGCGAAGCCATAAAAATTTCGCTTCCTTGGGTATAATACATCGCTTTAAGAGTGCTAACTAAGGCTTTAGGAGTAGCCGCATTGCGCCGAGATAATCCAGAACCATCAGCAAGACGATAGGTATTGGGATTAATACCTATTTGAGCTAATGCCGTTTTAGCTGCTTGTGCCCCACCAATATAACGCAGTAGGGAATCGGCGTAGTTATTGTTGCTTCTTTGATTGGTAATTGTAATCCATTCTCTAATCGATCGCGATCGCACCGTACCATTAGGAGTCAATCTCTGTAAAGCGGCAGCGGTAGTAAATAGTTTTACATTAGATGCAGGAATAAAATACTTATCGGCATTGTGAGTGTATAAAACCGTGCCATCGGTTAACGATTCGATATGAATTCCCCAATTATTGGGACTACTGCCAATAATGCCATTGATAGCGGGTTCTAAAAAAGCAGCACACGTCCCATTCGTATTATTTTCCGGTGGTGGAACGTAAATTTCGATCGCCTCTGCACCGTTATCGTAGACATCGGGACTCGTGATGGAAATTGTTTCGTTAGCGAGAACGGGAGTTGACCAAGCAAAACTTGCTGCGGTCATCATTGCTAGAGGAGTAAGTCGGTAATTTTTCAGTTTCATGCCTTGTTTTGGGTGATTAGCAAAATAAAAATACTAGATGGAGCGGTTAACGAAAGAATAAAGGTTTTAGCCATTCTCGAATTTTATTCAACAAATTGAAGTTATTTTCGATACTCATTTGTTCTGTCGTGCTAGAAATGCGATCGAGAGATTGGTAATGTGCGTAAGCAACGTTAATTCGAGAAGTCACTTGAGTAGCATAAGGATGTTTGTTTAAATCTGGATGCCACAAACGAATTAAGGTTTTATAAGCTTTCTCGACCTGTAAGGTATCGGCAGATGAAGATACTCCTAACACTTTCCACCAAGGAGTTGATTCATCGGCAATGAAATCTTCCAAGATGGATCTTTCTTCATGGATAATTTGTTGGATTTTCTCCCAAGATGTTCCATAACAGACGCGATAAATGGCGCTTAATGCCTCTATCCCTATTTGTTGGCTAACTATTTCATGCCACTGTTTAAAAGCCCGACGCATGGCGACTTGCACGCGCCAATCTAGTTTGGCAAATTTGCCGTCACGCATAGAGTCGGCAAAATCTATTAATAAGTTCCCGATCGCTTTAGTATTTCGCAGCGGTTTAAAAAATAAATTTTTTTTCTCTGCTAGCGCTTCTAACACTTGTTTGGCATATCCTTTCGGTTCGGGTAAGGTCAGCAGTAGCGATAACTCTCGACAAACGTTATCGGATTCGGGTAAATCTTTCCATTCCCAATAATTAATTTTGGGTTTGCCCAGTTGTTTGGTATAAAACTCTTGCCAAGTTCGGGTGACAATACACGCCAAGGTCGTCATCAACGGCGTTGCCAGTTCGTAAGCTTGACCTTTGAGTACTGTCTGAGGGGCATCTTCTAAAAGGCAAGCGATGGGACTCAACAGAGGCATAGCTAATTGATAAGCTTGACCTCTTAATAAAGTTTGAGGAATATCTTCTATAAGACAGGTCAGACGATAGTATCTTCCTTGTGGGGTTGTTTTAGGTCGCTGTGGCTCGTTTATAAAAGTACGAGGACTCTTTTGACGCTTATAGGTATGGGTAACTACAGAAACTCCGCAAAAACTCAACCCAAATAAAAACAGGCTGAGCAAAAAATTGTCATTTATGACAAGCGAACCCATAAAAGTTTTCCCATAGCAAAGCTGGAGTACTAAGGAAAATATTTACCAGATCTTTACTATCTTTGTCATCTTTTTTTTAGACAAGTTTAGATCGACAAAAAAAAACGTCTCCAATTGGAGACGTTTTTTGATTCTTCAATTAATCGTTGCTTTCAAGCAACTTATCCGTTGATAGCAGGAGCAG
>JALOOL010000109.1 GCA_025454425.1 Hydrococcus sp. Prado102
CTGGCATTTGTCGGCGGGTTGGATTATTTTGTTAATATCGATGCGGCTTGCTTTTTCAGTTTAGATGTTTTACCCGTTCTGCAAAAAAAATATCCAGATGCAACCTTAACGCTAATTGGTTCTAAACCTTCCCCAGAAGTGCAAGCATTAGCTAAAAGACCTGGAATAACGGTGACGGGTCGCGTTCCTTCGGTTGCTGAATATTTGCACAAAGCGACAGTTGCAGTCATTCCTTTGCGGACGGGATTTGGGATGAAATTTAAAACCCTAGAATCAATGGCGGCGGGAGTCCCCGTAGTGGCGAGCGATCGCGGTTTGGAAGGAATTGCCGTTGATGATTCTAACGTGCCTTTACGCGCCTTACGTGCCAATCGAGTCGAAGAATATGTAGAAGCAATTAGTCGTTTGTTTGAAGATGCACAGATGAGAGAGATGTTATCTCGTAACGGACGCGAGTTAATCGAACAGGAATATACTTGGGAAATTTTGGGCAAGCAATATGAAAATGCGATCGTGGCTACTTGACTAAAGTCATATCCTTAACGATAATAGTAATTTTGTACTATAAAATGTATAATAGTATTGAGTTCATTTTTTGAAAACAAATTTACAGTCACGAGCAGTTTGCGAAACGACCTGCCGATAAAGAGTTAGAAAACGTTATTAAAGAAATCTTAGATGATTAATCGCTAAAACTCATCTCACCAAACCCGAACGAATAGCACAAACAACAGTAGTAAAGACGTAGGTTGGGGAGCCAGTAAGGACGGACGGCTAAAGTGCCCCAGGAGGAACAGACACTGCGTCCTCGTCTTAGGGTTTCCCCAAGTAGAGTATAAGAGCGTTTGAGGAACGAAACCCAACCCACTTATAACTAGTCCCTGATAACTGTTAATAGCCGACCTACTTGGTCGATCCTCCTCCAAAGAAGCAAAAAGGAAAAGTCTAATAAAGTTCTGCTTCCTTAAACTGTTCTATTTTTTGCGCGTTTGCTGCTTCGCCACAAGTTCGAGGCGTTGGAAATAATTTACCTGGATTAGCTAATCCTTTGGGATTGAAACAATCCCTAACGTATTGCATCGTTTCCAAATCGATTTCATTAAACATATAAGGCATATAGCAATTCTTGTCCGAACCGATACCGTGTTCTCCCGACAAGCTTCCGCCTGCTGCTACACAAAGTTTAAGAATCTCTCCGCCTAATTTTTCCACTTCTTCCCAAGCCCCAGGAACCGAGTTATCGTAGAGAACTAAAGGATGAAGGTTGCCATCTCCAGCGTGGAATACATTAGCGATGCGATAGCCGTATTGTTTGCTTAAATTCTCGATTTCTTGAAGGACTCTTGCTAATTGAGTGCGTGGAATCACTCCATCTTGGACGAAATAATTAGGACTAATGTGTCCTGCTGCTGCAAATGCTGCTTTACGTCCTTTCCACAGTTTGAGGCGGGTTTCTGCGTCGTTTGCTGAAGTAATATTTCTTGCCCCATTCTTTTGACAAAGTTCGGCAACGCGCTTCTTATTAGCAGCTACTTCTACCTCTAAGCCATCCAATTCTATCAACAGAATTGCCTCTGCATCTCTGGGATAACAATTGGTTTTAGCAACATCTTCCACTGCATTGATGCTGAGGTTATCCATAATTTCCATTCCGGCGGGGATTATTCCCGCGCCAATGATATCCGCTACAGAACTTCCCGCCGCTTCGATGCTGGTAAAATCTGCTAAGAGAACGCAGATTGATTCGGGAGTTTTGAGGATTCGTAAGGTTATTTCTGTGGCGATACCTAATGTCCCTTCAGATCCTACAAATAAACCCGTCAAATCGTATCCCGGCATATCGGGGACAGACCCGCCGACATCGAGGATTGAACCATCGGGAATGACTAATTTTAATCCTAAGACGTGGTTGGTCGTAACGCCGTATTTGAGACAGTGAACGCCGCCAGAATTTTCTGCGACGTTGCCGCCAATGGAACAAATAATCTGACTCGAAGGATCTGGGGCATAATAGAATCCAGCCCCGCTAACAGCTTGTGTAACCCAGTTATTAATAACGCCAGGTTGAACGACGACGCGCTGATTTTCTAAATCGATTTCTAAGATTTGATTCATGCGCGCGGTGACGATGAGAACGCAATCTTCAACGGGTAATGCACCGCCAGATAAACCCGTTCCCGCACCTCTGGCAACCCAGAGAATTCCATCGCGATCGCATATCTTAACAATAGCTGCTACTTGTTCGGTGGTGCGAGGAAGAACGACGATCGCAGGGCGTTTTCGATAAGCAGTTAATCCGTCGCATTCGTAGGTCAGCAATTCGTCTTTGCGTCTGACTACCCCATCTTTACCTAAGATAGCTTCAAATTCTTTAACGATCGCGTTCCATTTACTATCCGTTTCGTTGAAGATCTTTTTTAGTAGCATTTTTATTCGAGTTTTTTAAGTCTCAATCCTAATTTTAAATCGATCTCTTCGTCTCCAGGGCAATAGATTACTTGCATCCCTACATCTGAGACGCGAAATTTCGCGTCTCTACACCCTCACATTCTTTACACTTCTTCATCTCTTCTTATCTAATCGCCCAAAATAATAATACGCTCCTACTGTCGTGCCATTGATAACGATCGCGATCGCGTTCCAAAATATTACCGCAGGGGCATCGATCGTCAAGCCATAAACCAGCCACAGCGTCTGAAAGCTACCCATAATCGCTGCCATGCGAGGATTCATGCCTTTGGTCGAGCGATTTTGGAGCATAACCAATAAATCGGGCATTGCCGCAAAAGTCGTCCCAAATCCTGCGATTAAACCAATTATTTCGGCAAAAACTGGATTTTCTGTCTTATGAATGCGATCGCTTGCCCAAACTGGTGAGGTCGCAAACGCAGTAATTATGGCATTTATGGCAATAAATTGGAATTTAATGAGTTTCATTGAGAAATATTTTAAATTTGCTTGATATGATGCGCTTTTTCGTTTGCGATCGCGATAATTACTTAAAGATAGGGATTTATCTATCTATAGGCAAAGAAAAATTGATTCATAAATGTTTACAAAGTTTCATATAATGAGACTAATCGTAAATAAGTATTTTTGCTTACTTTGAAGAAGGTAAATGGCAAAGGGCTTGAGAGTGCAATTAGTGAGGTCTTTAAACCCGCCACTTATTGTAGACCACCAAATCGGCAGATTATGGTGGGGGCTTATACCCATTAATTACGAATTACGAATTACGAATTACGAATTATTTGGTCATGATGACGGAACAATTTCCCTGGCTTACCGCAATTATCCTGCTTCCATTCGTTGCTTCCTTGCTTATCCCCGTGCTGCCCGATAAAGACGGCAAGCGCGTCCGGTGGTACGCCTTGGGTGTAGGTATCGCGGACTTTTTCTTGATGTGCTACGCCTTTTGGAAGCATTACGATGCAAGCAGCGCGACTTTTCAACTCGTTGAGAAGTATGCCTGGGTGCCTCAGTTAGGTCTAAACTGGGCAGTTTCGGTCGATGGGCTTTCTGCCCCGCTAGTGCTTCTAGCAGGATTAGTAACGACACTTTCAATTTTGGCGGCTTGGCAAGTCGATCGCAAGCCCCGCCTCTTCTATTTCCTAATGCTGCTGTTATATTCAGCACAGATTGGGGTGTTTGTCGCGCAAGATATGCTCCTGCTATTCATAATGTGGGAATTAGAATTAGTTCCCGTATACTTGCTCGTCTGCATCTGGGGCGGTCAGAAGCGTCGCTACGCCGCGATGAAATTCTTGCTTTACACCGCAGCCGCTTCTATCTTCATACTGGTTGCAGGGCTAGCAATGGCTTTCTACGGCGACAATATAACCTTCGATATCGTCGCCCTCGGCATGAAAGATTATCCGCTTGGCTTAGAAATGTTGCTTTATGCAGGATTGCTAATTGCCTTTGGTGTCAAGCTAGCTATTTTCCCTTTTCATACCTGGTTGCCTGACGCACACGGCGAGGCATCCGCTCCCGTATCGATGATTTTAGCGGGCGTACTTCTGAAAATGGGCGGATACGGACTGATTCGCTTAAATTTAGAAACCCTTTCCGACGCACACGTTTACTTTGCACCGATTTTGGCAATCCTGGGCGTTGTCAACATTGTCTACGGCGCGTTTAGTTCCTTTGCCCAATCCAACATGAAACGTCGCCTAGCCTATTCGTCAGTTTCTCATATGGGATTCGTCCTACTGGGAATTGCATCCTTTACCGACGTAGGAATCAGCGGTGCAGTATTACAAATGATTTCTCACGGATTAATCGCTGCTGTATTATTCTTCCTCGCAGGCGTAACCTACGATCGCACTCATACGCTCTTTATCGACGAAATGGGCGGTATTGGTAAAGTAATGCCCAAAGTATTCGCTCTGTTTACCGCAGGCTCGATGGCATCGCTGGCACTTCCTGGAATGAGCGGCTTTGCTAGCGAACTCTCGGTCTTTGTCGGCGTAACGACTAGCGACCTCTATAGCTCGACATTCCGTATAGTAACGGTCTTCCTCGCAGCAGTCGGACTCATCCTGACACCAGTTTATCTTCTCTCGATGCTGCGTCAGGTATTCTTTGAGCCTGGTACAGCCCCGACTTGTAATTTGGATGGAAAGGCAAGAAATCAAGGGCCCGATGAAGCTGTTTGCTTTGGTACTAACTGCGTCCTACCTGCTAATGCCAAATACAGCGATGCTAAACCTCGCGAAATCTTTATCGCTGCTTGCTTCCTGGTGTTGATTATCGGAATTGGATTTTATCCTAAAGTTGCGACTCAGATGTATGACGTAAAAACCGTCGCTGTCAACGCAGAAGTTCGCGAATCTTACACTCAAATCGCACAATCCAATCCCCGAATTTATGCCAAAGGTTTCTTTCCTAAAGTTGCAGAACCTGAAGTAGCAACGGTTTCGGGAGTGTTTGAATAGACTTTTAAACCTCGACTAAATGCGATCGCTTTTTATAAGGGCGATCGCTTTTTTTATGGGTTAACCGTAAAATGGTGGGCAATGCCGAATATATGATTGATTTGGCGATTGCCCTTGACTTTCGAGACAGTCGTTACGCCTATGCTTTATTTTATGAATTACAGTAATTTTCGCAACCCTAACCAAAATCAGTTACTAGTGAAATCCTCTGGTAACTGGTAACTGGTAACTGGTCACTGTTAAAGACTAGCTATGACATTTATGTTTGCTCGGCGAGGGAGGAACGTCATTAGCAGGATTCGCATCAAAAAAGTTGACTGGCTTGAGGTGGAAACCGATGTAACCAACGGGCATCACGGGCCAGTCCTCGGCGCGGGGGACGTGGTTGTGACCGATGGTGTACCAAACTACCAAGTCGGTATTTTCAACCGCACGATTTGCTTTCGTCCATGCAGGCAATCCGTCGCCTCCTGGATGTTGGTTGGGATAATTTCCAGCAGGATAGCGTTCTTCTGGGTTGTAAGGAGTAACCCAAAGATGTTTTGTCATATAAGTTGCGCGTTTGATAACGCTGGCTTCTGGATGGGCAAAAGGTAGGATGTTTTCGCCAGGCATTAGCTTGTAGGCAACGGGATAACCCATCTCGTTAAAAATCGAAGGATTGACGATTTTCCAGTAGCGACCCTTCATCGGATCGATGATGCGTTGCGCTTCGGATTCCGTTGCTAGTAGAGTAGATGTGGCAAAGAAAGCATTATCGTAGGGGTTATTTTCGCCCATTGGTTCGGCTTCGGTATTGACTTCATAAACGGAATTATTTTGTCCGTCTACGTTCATATCTATGCGCACGTTGAAGACATGTTGGTGGATGGGTGCGTAGAGTTGCGGAGCAACTAGCGTCCCGTACTTTGGTTCAACGCCTGGCGGTACGGCTGCGGTATTCATGATTCCCGTCAGTTTAATCTCGAATTGGATAGTGCCATCCTGATAGAAATACCAGAAAAATCCATATTCGTAGTTGCCGACTGTGGAAATAAATGAAAGAACTAAACGCCGCGATCGCCGTACTTCTGTTTGATTTGTTCGCCAATCCATATGTTTCCAGAGGATACCGAAGTCTTCCTCGTGCATACAAATAGCATTCTCGATCTTAGCGACATTTCCGCGACTGTCGGTTAAAAACGCATCAAAATAGCGGATTTCGCCCAAGCAATCGCACCCCAATTTCAGGGAATTAGCTAGCGTCCCGATGCCATATTCCCCTACGTCAAAGGCATTTTTGCGGTAGTGGTGGGGTCTGGGGTCGCCGTAGGGAACGGTCATTTCTACCAAAGAGGCGCGATACATAATCGGACGCACCCGTCCTTTGTCTTCATAACCGACGGTGTAGAGAACCAAACCTTCTCTCGGAGTAAAACCAATTCGCATCCGCCATTTTTGCCAGGAGATCTCGTGTCCCTGCACCTGAAAGCTAGGGCCTTCGGGTTGAGTAATTTCAAGGGGTTTTATATCTTTGCGATATTCTTTAACGAATTCTGGCGTATAGTTACCATCTTTGGGCGGTAGGGGGACAACGCCGTAGTCTTCAACGCAAATGACCTCCATTTTGTTGAGGTCAACGACTGGAATAATACCTTCTAAAGGACGAGCATAGCCGTTATCGGTCGGACTCGAACGAACCCAACACAATGCTCTTGATAATCGTTTGCCATTTTCTTCTTCGATTCCATAGTTTCCCGCCGACCAAGGATCGACCATGACTAAATCGGGGTTATCAATGCCGCGTTTGCGCAGTGCTTCTTGAAATTTGGGACAAGCTTTGACCGCATTTTCGCATTCGATAAATTCATCCAACATGATTGGCGGTTGCACGTCGGGAATATGCTTCCAGGAGGTGACTTTTTGTTGGGTTAGCGATACGATCGCCTCATAAGTCATTCCCGTTTCGTTGTCAAGAAGTATTATAAATGCTTCCCGTGCGATCGCGTCGCCCGGTTTATAGTTAAGAACGATATCTTTAGGCGGTTCGTTGAGAGTGACGCAGGCAAAGCGAAAGTATTGACTCAAAGTGCGCTCGCTTCGCACGATTGAGACAGCAGTCGTAATTTCCTGGGCGGTTAGCGGTTCGAGAGGATGGAGAATTTCAACCGTTGCAAGTTCGGGTCTTTCGTGAGTTGTTGTCATAAGTTATTACCTTTTGTTTTTTCAAGGCGCATTGCCAACAAAAACGGCAAGCAATTTTTCAGCCTTAAGTCTCAAAAGTCATTAACAAGTTTTTAATATTAAGAAGTTCGACTAAATGGTATGAAGTTATGCCAAACAGATCTGTAACTACGGTAACAGAAGCCCCTGAAGATAACTGGTGGTTCCTAGAACGTGCTTTTGCATGGCTAGTCTAGCTGCTTCTGGGTTGCGATCGCGAATAGCCGTAACAATTTCTTGATGTTGTTCGCTTGAATTGAGGCGTACTGGCAAACTATAAGGAACTGATAATAATTGTATATTTGCGCGTTTCTTGATGAAAGATAAAGATTAATAATCAATAAATTCTTTGATTTTATCTAGAATTTTTTTGGCAGTTTCCGTCTTTAACTCAATCCAAAAAACAAACTACTTAGAGTCCCGAAACATCAGTAGCATGAGAAGTTCGCATTCCTTCTAATTTCCCAATAATTCTGGGTTTGAGCTTTTCTAGCTCTTGTTTTAACATCTTTTTGGCAATTTGTGGTTTTCCAGCTTGTTGAACTTGACTGGTATCAGCCCATTCTCGAAGCATTTTACATTGATTGGACGCGATCGTAGATTTCATTACTTGCTGGCATCGCTGGGGGTTTTCGATCGCGAAGAACAAAAGCCAGTAACTGCCCGTGTCTGCTAAAAGTCTAGCCAACTTCTGTCCGGTAGGCGTTTTGAGATCTAAATAACAAGGCAACCAGCGCGGCCCGTGCTGGCGGTTATAGAGAACCGTAATCCAAAGAATAGTTGGATGAGGGTTGGGCATAAATAAAAATTGGTTGTATCGAATGCTATTCAAACGATTTTGAATATCTTGGCGATCGAGCATCACCCACAAGCTTGTAAAAGTATTCTCTGGTGTTTTAATTAAATTAGGAAAAACGATTTTCTGTTGGGGTTTATCGTCTGGCCAAGATTTTTGCAAGCAGAGATCTTTTGTAGAAGCGATAGAACTGCGACTAGTGGTTTTCCCCGCTCCCAAGGTTGTTGGCACTTCGCGAATAACAGGCGGACTATCGTGGCGAATCGATTCTATCTTATCTAAGGCTTGTATCAGTTCGCTAACGCTTTGAAAGCGATTGGGCGGCAATTTTTCGAGGCACTTCATAATCAATGCTTCTAAAGCAGGCGGAGCGCCGAGTGCAGAGTTAAGAGGTTGTACCTTAGCATAATGATGGGCTTCATACCATCCCCCAAATGAAGAGTTTTCTGGGAAAATGGGCATTTCACCCGTGAGCATCTCATACATCATAATGCCCAGGCTGTAGATATCAGAGCGATTATCGAGTTCTTTGCCCTCCATTTGTTCTGGAGAACAGTAAGCGAGAGTCCCCATAAAAGATTGCGTTTGCGATTCATTAGATTGAATTAGCTTGGCAATCCCAAAATCGAGTATTTTTACCAATTCGCCTAAAGCAGAATCTTGAGTGACTAAAATGTTGCTGGGTTTGATATCTCGGTGGACAATCGGACAAACTTCGCCTTGATAGATAATGCCTTTATGAGCGCATTCCAAACCAAAACAAATTTGGCGAGTTATTTTTAAAAATCGCGACAGCGGGAGAGGCTGATATTTAATGATTTCGCTGAGACTTTCTCCTTGAAGAAATTCCATAACGTAGAAAGGAATGTCTCTTTCATCAACGCCGTAATCTCTAACTCGAATGATATGAATTCCTTTTTCGCCTAACTGAGCAGAAATTTGGGCTTCTCGCTCAAAACGTTCGCGCATTTTACTATTGAGCAACGCTTGGGAAAGAAATTTGACAGCTACGGTTACTCCGCCGAGGACTTTATCCTCAGCACGATATACGTGACCCATAGCACCGCTACCAATTAAGTCAATTAGTTGATAGCGGTTGGCAAGTAAGCGGCGATGTTTGGGATCTATCGTCATGAGCGGGCAACTGTTTGAGTAGTGAATAAGGTTGTTAAAAGAAAAATAGAGGAGAAAAAGTAAATTGTAATAAGGCTTGGATCGGGTTTGAGTGGGTTTTGCCGGAGAAATAGCAAATTATCGAGCATAGACACTGTTTAGTGTAGTACAGATTTAAGGATTAATCAGCTTTATGGTTGACGTTCTAAAACGGCTTCTATAGTATTGGCAAGAGAGTGACCCACGATTAAACCTCCTGACAAATGGTAAGCATTGTCGCTAACTCTGTAGAATGTTTCAAACCCACTACGTTTTTGGCGATCGCCTAATACCCAATATCTTTGTACGATAGATTCCGGGCCGATCCATCCTTCCCCTTCAACTTGCCCTAAAAGACTTTGTTGCAGGACATAAGTGTACCGATCTTCTTCTGGGTCGAGACGACCGCGAGACTGAGAAGAAATCTCTGGGCGATCGCTGTCGGGAAAAACGAGTTTTGTGACCATTGTGAACCAGTTTTCCTGAGTCCAAGCGACAAGGGTTCGACCTTTAACGGGAAAAACAATCCCGTTGCGTTCTAGCCAATGTCCTTCAATTGACCAACGTCCCGCTTCTACCAAAAAGCTGTGCGTCAATACATTACTCCTTATACCGTTGTGGGTTTTGGGGGTTTGGATCGAGCCAAGATTTTTCGAGCGACATTTCCAAAAATCCTAACTAGAAATGAAAAATAGCCGGATGGCGCGATCGCCTTTAAGCTGGCAAATTTAGCAACCTACAGTTATAGAGTGCCCAAAAATTCAAAAAAGATCTCTAGTTTGACCGACAAAAATTAAAAAATTTTTAATGAGTTATGGGAAGATTAATTTCTCCTAGTAGCACGGGTTGTTTTGCTCCGGTAACTTGCGGTAAGTTGCCTGCAAACGAACAATGAAAGCGCCAATAGGCTAATACGGCAAACGCGATCGCTTCTTTAAAATCTCCGTTGACTCCTGCCTCATCGGTGGTCAAAACCTTAGAAGAGCCTGCTAATCTCGCTTCTAAACGCTGTTTTAAATAACGATTGCGACTTCCTCCACCACACAATAAAACTTCATCTGGCATTCGAGGTAAAAAAGTCCGATAGCTGTGGACGACAGAAGCAACGGTTAATTCTGTTATGGTTGCCAGCCAATCTGCATCGTTTAGTTGGTAAGGTTGCGCTTCCTGCCAACAAGCATCTAAATATTCTGGGCTAAATAATTCTCGTCCGGTAGATTTGGGGGGCGATTGTTGAAAGAAATCCTGTTGCAACCAACGCTCTACGAGTTCTTGAGATGGCGTTCCTCGTGCCGCCCAACTGCCATCTTTATCAAAAGTTAATTTTCCGTCGGTTAGTTTAGAGACGGCTAAATCGATTAAAGCATTTGCCGGCCCTGTATCCCAACCGCAAATCTTTTGCTCCCAGTTATCGTTACGGCGAGCGGGAAGATAGGTAACGTTACCAATTCCACCTAGATTTTGAACGCATCTATCTAGGGTTGGGTCACAGAGCAAACAAACATCGATCTTGGAAACTAAGGGCGCACCTTCTCCCCCTGCTGCAATATCCGCCGCCCGAAAATTACTGACTACAGGAATGCCTGTAAGCTCGGCAATGACCGCTCCTCGCCCCAATTGTAAACTATATCCGATTGATGTTTGAGAGGGCGCAAGCCTTGCGCCCCTACTGGTAACTGGTAACTGGTAACTGGTCACTGATACAAGGGGAGGGCGATGAAAAACGGTTTGACCGTGAGAACCGATTAATTGTGCTGTGGGATGTCCTTTTTGGATTTTTTGAGCCGCTAGTGCAAACTGAGTGGCGATCGCATCGTCTAATCGGGCAAATTCGGGCATTGATAGAGAAGCACCGCCACAAACGGCGAGAATCTGCTCTCGCAATTGGGTGGGATAAGAAAAGGTGGCTCCTGCTATTTGGGTAACTTGGATCTCGAAATCGGTTCCAGTTATTTCTACTAGGACGGCATCAATTCCATCAACAGAGGTGCCGCTTATTAAACCAATACAATACATTTAATTTTTCGTCATTCGCGAACGATAACATTATTATCAATTATTCAACTAAATAGTTGAACTCGATTCTAGCGCGTGACGAACGGATATTTTTTTGAGCGATCGCTCGTAGAGAATTGTAATAAATTCTATACCTTTAAGACGAGCGCCGATTTCTTGAACTTTTTGAATCAAACGCAATGCTAAGGCGCGATCGCCATAACAACCAGACATCAAATAATCTTCTCGAACGGCAAGATGAATAATGGCTAACTGTTCGATTGATTCGCGGATATAGACGACTACGCCAATTAATTCTCCATCAGTCGGGCGATCGAAACAAAAAAGCGTTTGAGCGATGGAAGACGAACCTATTTGCAGGCGGAGGCGATCGCCATCTTTAATAATTTTAGGGTTGCCGTAACATTCCACTAACTGACTGACCGCATTTCTAAATTTTTTCTGTTGCGGGTTAAAAAACATTAACGCTTCAAGAGCGTTTTCGTGGCGATAACTTAGGGTTGAGGCAAAATAAAACCCATCAGTGCGATCGCTAACCGACGCAATTCCAGAATCGTCTTGAGAAGGAAGAAGCACCATAAATCAACTCCAACCAAAGGGATAGCCCGTACATAAAGTATTCCCAATTTGGTGCTGGATCGATAGCTCGATTGTAGCAGTCAGAATGGTACGATTGCGCTCTTCGCAACGCTATCATACGATCGCCGTAGTTCGTTGTTATTTCTAACAAATTACGCTACATTGCTCTAAACTCCCTACCGCTAGAACGATTTATGCGAGCGAAATTCTCCCAAATATGCTACAAAATATTTCTCTGAGTAGATATAGCAGTTCTATTTTATTTGTAAAAATTAGTAATAGCATTTTACTAACGGGCTTGCCTGAATGACTCCATAATCTCGCGACTCATTGGGAAATGCTATAGGTTCTATTAATTTTTCTAGCTATCTTTTGAGGTATCAAATTTACCTTTAGAAGTCAGAATAAAGCTATAACTTTTTTTGTTTATATTGACAGTTTTACAAACCGATGGACTACCAAATTATTCATACTACTATTGGACGTTTCCGTATCGGCGTTCCACATTTAGCCAATAATGCGCATTATGCAAAGAGATTAGAATGGTTAGTTGCGTCTCTTGACTTTGTTACTCATGTACGCATCAATGTTCAAACTGGTTCTTTGATCGTTCATTATGAAGCTAGCGAAGTCTTAAGCGGCACTTTATTAGAAAATATTTTTACGGCTATCCGACAAGCAAGTATTGCAGAGATTCCTCATTCTTATTTATTGCTTGAGCGTTAGTAGTTAATTGCCGATCGCTAATCGGCTAGTTTTTGGGAAGAAAATTTCCAAAAATTTTTACTTTGATAATCAAGTCAAAGTGCGATCGCGTTTTTGATTTTAGCGAACCCTAGCACGGTGACGGTAGCTGCCGTATATGTCGTAACCCGTAACAAAGTATACTTCGTGTTTTTATTAGGGGAAAGGGGAAAAGATAGATGAAAGTTTTCCCTCGATGCCTCTCTCGCTTTGCTAACCGCTTGCGGAGCGCGCGCGTCGGTTCATCATTTCCCCTTCCCCTGTATTGAAATTAGCTGTTGCGCTCTGTGCAGTTTTAACGCTAGAACTTTTAAGCTGCATCGTCGTGAGCGAAACGATTGTAGAGAAAATCTAGCGCGTAGTTACGCAAATCGTAGTATTGAGGATCTTCCATGATGCGTTCTCTGTCTCTCGGACGAGGGAAGGGAATATCCATGATTTCGCCAATATTTGCCGCAGGGCCGTTAGTCATCATGACTAAGCGATCTGCTAAAAATAAGGCTTCATCGATGTCGTGGGTAATCATCAACACCGTACAGCGATGATCGTTCCAAATTTTGAGCAATTCTTCTTGCAATTCTTCTTTGGTAATAGCGTCTAATGCGCCAAAAGGTTCGTCTAAAACCAATACTTCAGGACGAATAGATAATGCTCTAGCGATCGATACCCGTTGTTTCATACCACCGGAAATTTGAGGCGGTTTTTTGTCGGTTGCTTCACTCAATCCGACCATCGCTAAATGTTCGCGGACGATCGCCCTTTTTTCCTGTTCTGATTTTTTTGGATAAACAGAATCGACCGCTAAGTAAACATTTTCAAATACAGTAAGCCAAGGTAAAAGTGCATAGTTTTGGAAAACTACCATGCGATCGGGCCCTGGTTTAGTAATTGGTTTTCCATTCAGACGCACCGATCCGCTTGACGGTTGAGAAAAACCGGAAACCATATTTAATAGGGTTGATTTACCGCATCCAGAGTGTCCGATGACGCAAATAAATTCCCCTTCATTTACCGTCATATTGACATTTTCTAAGACGGTATAGGCACCAGTTGGCGTTGGATAAACTTTAGAAACTTCCTCGATAACTAGGAAGGAACCATCGCTAGATGCTTGAGATTGGCGTTGCTTTTGAGTTGAAGTTGCTTGCATTGTTTTGGCTTTAGTTATTGTTACTTTGAATGGTTATTAATTAATTAAAGAATTTTAACTAACTAATAACCATAAATTCACGTCTTTAGAACGGGTTTAAGCAGCGATGACTTTGGGAACATTTAAATGGACTTCTGCCATCGTGACATTGCGTTTAATGTCCAAACGATTGAGATAGCCAAGAGGATCTTCAGAATCAAAGGGGATACTATCAAATAACTGGATTTGACCTCGTAAATACTTAATGTCAGACATGCCCAATTCTCTAGCAGCAGTACTAAATACGCTCACTCGGCAAACTCGCTCTAGAATTTCTAGCCAGTTACGCGGTAAGGGAATATCGCCCCAACGTGCCATTTGCGTCATCATCCACAGGTGTTCCGTGCGGCTGGGACGATTGACCCCATCGCCGAAGAACATCAAATGACCGTACTCGTACATGGGTCGATCCAAGCTACAAGCATTGTTGCCATCGGGGTCGCTTAATTGAATGTAATCGACTTTGGTGCTGAGATATTTGCGATCGGCAAGCAATTCGCAAATTTCTTTTTCGTTAGCAGGATCGGCGCAATAGCGACAAGCTTCCAAGATTGCCTTGACCAAGGCGACGTGAGTGTTGGGATAGGTATTCGCCCAGTCTTCTCTGACTCCCAACACTTTGCCGGGATGTCCCAACCAAATTTCTAAATCGCTGGCGACGATGAAACCGATTCCTTCCATTGCAGCGCGCAGGTTCCACGGATCGCCCATGCAGTACCCATCAATCGTTCCCGCTTTGAGGTCGGCGACCATCTGTGCTGGCGGAATGGTTTTGATAGATACATCGCGATCGGGGTCGATTCCGCCTGCTGCCAACCAGTAGCGTAATAGCAGGTTGTGCATGGAAGATGGATGTACTACGCCGAGAGTATGGGGTTCTCCATCCAATGCTAAAAGCATTTGCTTGAATGTTTTCGCATCGGTCACGCCTTGTTCGTAAAACTTCTTGCCAAGCGTGATTGCATTGCCGTTGCGGGTCATCGTGAGCGCGGAGACAATGGGAAGCGGTTGCTCTTGATGCCCTCCTGCGGTTAACCAGGTAGGCATTCCAGCAGGCATTTGCGCCCCATCTAAGTGATTGTTGCTAATGCCATCGACAATGCCCCGCCAACTGGTTTCGCGTACCAAATTCACTTCATCTAAACCGTGCTTGACGAAGAAACCTTTTTCTTTGGCAACGACGAGGGGAGCGCAAGCGGTCAGAGGAACGAAACCAATTTCTAGGTTGACTTTTTCTAAACCGTGACGGGCAACCACTGCGGTTTTTCTCGCGCGCAATTTCTTGACCCGTTTTTGTTGGTTGAGGAAGTAAATAATTTCGCTGCGCAAGCTGTAATAGCTGGGATGCTGGACGACTTCCATGCGCTTGCGAGGACGAGGAATATCGACTTCTAGGATGCCGCCAATGTTGGAAGCTGGCCCGTTGGTTAGCATAACGATGCGATCGCTCAATAAAACGGCTTCGTCTACGTCGTGCGTAACCATAACGGCAGTAATTTCATACTCGTCGCACAGTTTCATTAACTGTTCTTGCAAACTTCCTCTAGTGAGCGCGTCTAATGCGCCAAAGGGTTCGTCGAGTAAGAGGAGTTTGGGACGAATAGCAAGGGCGCGCGCGATCGCAACCCGTTGTTTCATTCCCCCCGATAGCTGTTTGGGCAGCTTATCGACGGCGTGGCGCAGCCCTACCATATCGATATATTCTTCGATAATTTGCTTGCGTTCCCCACCGGGAGCGCCCGCCATTACTTCATCGACTGCTAAAGCAATGTTTTGTCTGACGGTCAGCCAAGGCAGAAGAGAATAGTTTTGGAAGACGACCATCCGGTCTGGGCCGGGTTTTTTGATTTGCTGTCCTTCGAGGGTAACAACTCCTTCGCTAGGTAAATCTAGACCTGCAATCATGTTGAGTAGGGTCGATTTACCGCAACCAGAGTGACCGATAAGGGAGACGAATTCGCCTTTTTTAATCTGTAGGTCGATGTTTTTGAGGGCGATATATTGACCGCCTCCACTCAGGTTAAAAACTTTGTCAATGTTGTCAACTGCTACAAAAACGCCCATTAGTTATTTGTCCTTTGTCCTTTGTCGTTTGTCATTGGTTATGGTTAACTTAGAAGTCATTGAGTGAAATATGGTCAGTAAAAGGTTTCAGGATTTGGATGTTTATCGATTAGCAGAAAAGCTATCGGAAGAAATTTGGAATGTTGTTTGTCATCAGTCATTTGTCCTTCGTCTTTTGTACTAATAACTAATGACCAATGACCAATGACCAATGACTAATAACTACTCGCCTGGAACAATCCGAGTTTGTATCCAACCAACGAAGCGGTCTAGGATTAAGCCAACGCCACCAATGTAGACGAGCGCCAAGATAATATCGGGAATGTAGTTATTTTGATAGGCATCCCAGATGAAGAAGCCGATACCAACAATCCCAGACATAACGATTTCAGCAGCAATAATCGCTAACCACGCCAAACCAATCGCAATTCTCAATCCTGTGAAGATGTAGGGAAGTGCGGAAGGAATGAGAATTTTGAAGAAGAACTTCTGGTTGGACAATTGTAGAACTTGCTTGACGTTAATATAATCTTGAGGAATTTGTTGAACGCCAACTGCTGTATTGATGAGAATCGGCCAAACTGCGGTGATAAAGATAACGAACAGTGCTGCGGGTTGGTTTTGTTGTAGGGCAGCTAAAGAAAGCGGAACCCAAGCTAACGGCGGTACGGTTCTTAAAAATTGGAAGATTGGGTCTAAGGCTTTATTGATTACCGGACTAACCCCAATTAAAATCCCCATACCGATGCCAACGACAGCCGCTAGCGAATAGCCGATTAATACCCGT
>JALOOL010000422.1 GCA_025454425.1 Hydrococcus sp. Prado102
GACTTCAGCAGATGAGTGCAAATGTTGTGGCTTCTTTAACCGGATGGTCATTTATTCTTGATGCTCTATCTGTAGCAAACATTTAGCTAATTGATATAACTCCACTAGAAGACAAGCTTTTAAGTTTGCTAGAGCAAGAATATCAAATAGACTAAACTCTAAGCAAAAAGCAACCAAGAGTATCCCTCAAACCGCCATTAAGATAGTTGGCACAGATGCTAGTCCTGCTAGTATTCGCACTGAGGGATTCTGCCGTGCCGTCAAGTGGGTTGGCAATGGTTGTGCTTGAAATAATAAGAGAATTGCGATCGCCGCGACCTCAACCCGGTTTCCAAACTGCGGTTCGCGATTTTTTCTAATAGAATTAGCCAGTCTGTAGCGATCGCTCTATACCCCTCTGGGTAAGGGTCGGCTCGGAAAGTGACAGAAGAGGGCTAACCTTAGTTTCTTATCAGCAACTATGCAAATTAAAAGCTTTTTAAAATCCTCGTCGCGATCGCCGTCTCCAAAGCTTGAGTCCCTCAAACCAAAGGACGCTAAAAACCCCCGAAGCAAGACCGATCGCCAAATCTTCAACGTGAAGAAACGAGAAACTAAATAAATGTCGCAGTAAAGGAACGTAGAGAACGAATCCCAGAAAAACTATGCCGCCAACCACAACCCACCACAAAGCAGCATTTGGGGCGTTTAACATTTCTGGGATGGTACGCGACCAGGAGCGATTGGTCAAAATCATGCTCAGATTAGAAACGATGAGGGTGGTAAAAGCCAGGGCGCGGGCATCAAACTCCCCGTTTCCTCGATAGTAAGCAATGGCAAAGACGATCGCGATCGCGACTAACGCACTCGTGCCTTGCAGCAGCGACAATTGTAGCGTTCGACGACTAAAAAGCGGTTCTTTGGGGTGGCGAGGCGGACGAGTCATGATATTGCTTTCTGCGGGTTCGGCTTCAAACACCACCGTACAGGCAGGATCGATAATCAAATGCAAGAAGGCGATGTGAATGGGCATCAAGACCAAGGGTCACCCAAACATGACTGGAATTAAAGACATTCCTGCAATGGGAACGTGAACGGCTAAGGTATAAGCCATCCCTTTTTTAAGATTGTCGAAGATTCTGCGTCCCAACTTAACCGCCTCCACAATGGAGGAAAAATCGTCGTCGAGCAAGACTAAATCGGCAGATTCGCGGGCGACATCGGTTCCCCGTTCTCCCATGGCAATGCCAATGTGGGCGGATTTGAGGGCGGGCGCGTCGTTGACTCCATCCCCCGTCATGGCAACGATCTCGCCGATACGCTTGAGCGCGTTGACAATGAGGAGTTTCTGTTCGGGTACGACTCGCGCGAAAATATTGGCGGTTTTGATGCGAAACTGCAACTGAAATTCGTCCATCCGATCCAGTTCCGCCCCAGTAATGACTTCGGCAGTCTTCAGTCCGATTTGACGGGCAATATTTTGGGCGGTAGCGGGATAATCCCCCGTAATCATAATTACCCGAATGCCAGCGCGATCGCACTCCGCCATCGCGCCAGCAACGGTCGGACGAACAGGATCTGCCAATCCTAATAATCCCACGAATTCAAAGACATAATCGTGTTGGTTGCTCGGAAGTAGAGAATCACTTAACGGATCTGAAGAATTAGTTTGAGATAGATGGGTGGCGATGGGGGCTTTTGCCACGCCCAACACTCGCAAGCCTTCGGCAGCCATGCGACCGATCTGTTGGGCGAGATCTTGCCTCTGTTGTGGCGTAAAATGGCACAGATCGGCGATCGCTTCGGGAGCGCCTTTCGCGGCAATAATTGAATTTCCATCTGGAGATTGCCAGACGCAGGACATCGCCAGCAGTTGACCTGACAGGGGATACTCGCGCAGCATTTCCCAATCGTTATGGAGATGTTCGGTATTGGCTAAGTAATTCTCTCCGATTTGTTTGAGGGCTTTTTCCATCGGATCGAAGGGATCTTTTCGACTGGCTAAAATCCCAAACTCGATTAACTGATGAAAGGTTTCAGGTAGGGGTTCGCGTTCGTGGAGGGTAACATCGTAACAGTAACCCGTTCTTCCTTCTTCCGATCCCCCATAGACAAACAGTTGTTGAATGGACATTCGGTTGAAGGTGAGAGTTCCAGTTTTATCGACGCAAAGCACTGTTGCCGAACCTAGCGTCTCGACGACGGGAATGCGCCTCGTTAGCACTCGTTGCTGGGAAAAGCGCCAAGCTCCCAACGCGAGGAAGATTGCCAGCACCACGGGAAATTCATTGGGCAAAATTGCCATTGCCAAAGCCAACCCAGCCAGAAAACCTTGTAACCAATCTCCTCTGGTTAAACCGTAGATGGCGACCACCGCCACGCAAATAGCGATCGCAACGAAAGTGAGCCGTCCGACGATGCGCCGAGTTTCCTTTTGCAGTTTAGTATCTTCTGGAACGACGGTTTGTAAGGCTTTGCCAATCTTGCCCATTTCGGTGCGAACTCCCGTTGCCCGAACTTGAGCAATTCCCTGTCCTTGTACGATTAATGTGCCCGAATAAACAAAAGGTTGGTCGTCGCCTCCCGGACGATTGTTTTCGATGTGGGATTGCTCCTCTTGCGGAATCGCTCGCTTGCGGACGGGAACAGATTCTCCGGTAAGCAACGATTCATCGACGCTTAGATGGACTGACCACAACAGGACGGCATCGGCACTAATGCGATCGCCCTCGGACAGCACCAATAAATCTCCTCGCACCACTTCTCTTCCAGCAATGCGCTGTCGTTCTCCGTCGCGGATGACTAACGCTCTGGGACTGGAGAGGTCGCGTAAAGCTTCGAGCGATCGCTCGGTTTTCTGCTCCTGATAAAGATTGATGCCGACGATTAAAAAGACAAACCCTAACAAGATTAAGGCTTCCTGGGCATCTCCCAAAAATAAGTAGATCGCGCCGCAGGCAACCAGTAGCAGGAAAATCGGTTCTCGGAAGGTTTCGCGAGCAAGATCCCAAAGGCTTCGCCTTTTGCTCGAAGGCAGTTCGTTATACCCTTCTTGTTTTAGGCGAGCTACCGCTTCGGGTTGAGAAAGTCCTGTCAATTGTAGAGAAACGGATGAATTTATCATAAAAATTGATAAAGCCACGAACTCTCTTAATTTTTGTCAGAGGACGGAAATAGCGCTCGATTCTTCACAGACAGCGCCAAAGCACAAATGGAGTTTTTAGACGATCGCTACCTGATACTTTATCAACGTATATGTATAAAGTCGAGCCAATACTTGATTAATTCATCAACGCCTTTTTTAAAGCTCAATTTCTGCCCGAATTACACCAAGCTCGACTCGGCGATCCAGACGAAAACCAACTTTTTCACAGACTTGCTGCATGGCTAAATTTTCAAGAAGAATATCAGCATTAATTTTTTTGAGATGTTCGTCCCGACCTATTTGCAACAATCGTCGCAATAACTCCGTTCCTAATCCGCGACGTTGAAACGGATCGCTGACTAGCATAGAAAATTCAGCCTCATCAAGTCCGTGCAATTTACTCAAACGACCGACTGCCAAAATTTCGCGCTCGCCCGTTTCTGGATTTTTATAATCTGCCACCAAAACCATCTCGCGATCGTAGTCGATAAAACATAAACGCATCAAGCGTTCGTGGGTGATTCGTTGAGTCAGTTTCATTAGATGGAAATAACGAAAATAAACGCTTTGCTCTGAAAGAGTTTGATGTAACCGAACTGCAAGCGGCTCATCTTCTGGTCGAATTGGACGAATTGTAACCGCAGTGCCATCCTTTAACTTCCAAGGAGTGACATATTGGGTTGGATAGGGACGAATTGCTAATTTAGGTAATTGTTCTTGAGAAAGATTGGGTTCGTGAAGAACGATACGAGCATCTAATGCCAGTAAAGATTGACCTTTGTTTTCTCCTAAAGGTTTTGCCAACAAGGGATTGATATCTATTTCCTTAATCCAACGTTGTTCTACTACCAGTTGACTGAAACGTACCAACAATTCCTCTAAAGCCTCAAGAGCGATGGGTTGACGACCGCGAACTCCTTGAAGTGCTTGATAAATTTTGGTTTGTTCCATCATGCGCCGTGCCAGAGTGGTATTTAAAGATAGCGCGATCGCGCTATCTTTAAATACTTCTACTAGTTGTCCGCCTACACCAAAAAGTAAAACCGAACCAAACTGAGGATCGATGCTGCTACCGAGAATTAGTTCGTAGCCGCCGTCGCGTTGAATCATGGGTTGGACGGTAACTCCGAGGAATGGTGTAGGGGAGGGGATTTTTTCGACGGATTCTTTAATAGCGCGATATGCTCGGCAAACTGCGTCGGCGTTGATTAGATTGAGTTGTACGCCGCCTACGTCAGTTTTGTGAGTAATGGTTTGCGAATACAATTTGAGAACGACTGGATAGCCAATGCGAGCGGCTAACTCAACTGCTTCGCCCTCAGTTGTAGCAATATAGGTTTCTATGGTAGGAATGCCATAAGCTGCCAAAACTTGTTTGGATTCTGTTTCTGTAAGAAGCATTCTCCCTGCTTGATGTACCTTAGCTGTAGCGACCCACAATACTAAATGCTCAGGACCGCAATCACCGCTTTTTTGAGACCAGATTAATTGCAACTATGATGGTACTTGAGACCGAATAA
>JALOOL010000423.1 GCA_025454425.1 Hydrococcus sp. Prado102
GTCAGCTAATCAGGTAAAAACGTGTAGTGACGGCGTTTCAACCCGTCACGAAACAACCTTATTAGAATCCGCCGCACTTTAAGTCGGCGGAGTAGTCAAGAATCTTGTAGAATTAAAGACAACATCTTTATAGCTTAAAATTTAGCTAATCATTTCGCTCTAACCTTTTAGTTCCCTAACCAACCTAAAACCCTCAAAAATTTTTTGAACTAAATGGTAGCCAACCTCACAGTAGAACCTCTTATAGGTTAGGTTGGCGATCGGCTTTGCCGCTGCGAAGAGCGCAATCGCGATCGAAAAGATGATAATAAAAAAAATAAAATTTCTAGTACTAATCTGTTTTGCGATCGGGTTATTGTTGAGTACGACAATCGTTCCCGTTTTATCGCAAACTTCTTCTTCTAATATAGACATTCAACTTATAGAACAAGGAAAAACCTTATATACCAACCGCCAATTTGAAGCAGCAGCAGCAGCTTGGCAAAAAGCCGCCCAAACTTATGAAACCCAGGGAGACAATTATAATCGCGCGATCGCGCTAACGTATCTGTCCCTAGCTTATCAAAAACTACAACGCTGGTCGCCAGCCAAAGACGCGATCGATGCAAGTTTAAAAATTGCTCCAAATACCCCCATACTTCGCGCACAAGCGCTTAATGCACGAGGAAGTCTAGAATTAGCCCTAGGACAAACCGAAACAGCCTTAAATACCTGGCAATTAGCTACACAAGCTTACGAAAACGCAGGCGATGAAACGGGAAGAATCGGCAGCTTAATCAACCAAGCACAAGCATTAGAAGAATTAGGGCTTTATCGTCGCACCTGTAAAACCCTATTACAAGCTTTAAACTTCGACCCCGATTGCGATTCTAATACAACGGATCTTCAACCCGTTTTAGAAGCATTCAAGCAACAAAAAAATCCTCAAATCAAAATACTAGGTCTGCGCAGTCTCGGTAATATTTTTCGTTCTCTTGGAGAATTCGAGTCTTCGGGACAAGTACTAGAAGAAAGCTTAACATTTCCCCAGCCACCCGAAGAAAAAAGCGTTACTTGGCTGAGTTTGGGCAAAACCGAACGTGCTAAATATGGGAAAACCAAAAATATGTACGATCGCACCAAAATTACATCCGAGCGAGACAAGGCGATCGCACAAGTCGATCGATCTCTAGATTACTATCAAAAAGCAGTCAACCAAACTAAATCAAATTCTCTTAAGATTCAGGCATATTTGCAACAATTGAACCTTTTAATCGATTTTAGGGAATGGTTAACGCAGCAACAAGACAATAAAAACGCCGCTGACTTATCAACTCAGATTAACGCCAAAATCGCTGAATTGCGCTCTAGTCAAATCGATCGCCTTCCACCGAGTCGAGCATCAATTTATATGCAGCTTAACTTTGCTCGTAGTTTAAGCCAACTCGAACGAGATAAAGAAGCCTTTCAATACGCATCCACAGCAATAGAACAAGCTAAAACGATTGGCGATCCTCGTTCTCAATCCTATGCTCTCGGCATTTTAGGCAACTTATACGAAAATAACAAGCAGTGGGGAGAAGCGCAAACCTTAACCGAACAAGCATTAGGAATCGCCCAGTCAATCCAAGCTGAGGATATCGCTTATCAATGGCAATGGCAATTAGGAAGAATCGATCGCGCTAACGGGAAAACAAAAGACGCGATCGCAGCCTATAATGCCGCTGTCGCGACCTTAGACGCAGTACGCGAAGATTTAATCGCGATCGATTCAGAAGTGCAATTTTCCTTTCGAGAGAATGTAGAACTCGTCTATCGCGAGTTAGTCGAATTACTCCTGGTCGATAAAAATAACGCCCAACCCTCTCAAGACAATATTAGAAAAGCCACCCAAATTATTGATTCCCTACAACTGGCGGAATTAGAGAATTTTTTGAGTTGCAATTTAGCTCCTCTAATAGAACTTAGCGATCGCCAAATAGATCCTAGCGCAGCACTGATTTATCCAATTATTTTGCGCGATCGCTTAGAAGTTATTCTTAAGCTGCCTCAATCGACCGAATTTCGTCTCTATAGTACTGCGATCGCTGCTAGCCAAGTCGAACAAACCCTAGACGACCTGCGACGAGAACTAGAACAACCCTACCCTTCTCCTGAAGGCAAAGCTTTGTCAGAGCAAGTCTATAATTGGTTGATTAGACCCGTTCAAACCCTTCTAGAACAAGACAAAATTAAAACCATAGTATTTGTTCTCGATGGCGCTTTTCGCAACGTACCGATGGCTGCACTTTACGACGGTCAACAATACCTTATCCAAAGCTACGCCGTTGCTGTCATCCCAGGATTGCAATTGCTTCAAAGCCAACCCCTCAAGCGCCTCAATTTAAATACATTAGCCTTTGGACTGTCGGAAATTCGAGGAAACTTTCCACCGCACCAAGGCTTTTCGCCGCTAACCAACGTTAAAACCGAACTCGAAGAAATTCGCTTGCTGCTTCCGAGTCGGGAACTGCTCAATCAGAACTTTACCAGCACTGCGCTGCAAGACTTAATTCGTTCCCAAAACTTTTCGATCGTACACGTAGCCACCCACGGTCAATTTAGTTCTGACCCTCAACAGACGTTTATTTTAGCTTGGGATAAACGTATCGATGTCAACGATCTCAGTAGCATTTTGCAAAGTCGAGAGCAAGAAAAACCCGACGCGATCGAATTACTCGTTCTGAGTGCCTGCAAAACTGCCGACGGAGACAGTCGCGCCGCCCTTGGTTTGGCTGGAGTCGCCATTCAGTCGGGGGCGCGCAGCGTCGTAGCCTCGCTTTGGGATATCAACGATCGCTCTACTGCTTTATTGATGAGTTTTTTTTACCAAGAATTAGCTAAAAATAATGTAGTCTTATCAAAAGCCGAAGCGCTCCGACAAGCTCAACTGACGCTCTTAAAGACTCCTGGCTATGAATTGCCGCGTTTTTGGGCATCGTATGTTTTGGTCGGAAATTGGCTCTAATTAGAGAGAGCTATCGTCATTTAAATTCACAATTGTTAACTCTCTCTAGAAAAATGAGAGAAAATAAAAGCAAAATTTGTCCAATCTATGGAGGTTTGCAGCTTTATTGAGTTGTAGACAAGAGTATAATGGTGACGAGGAACGAGCATTCAACTCCAAAAGTTTTTAGGTTTGAAGATGGAAGCTATGGGCGATATTGGTATGTCCGAGTTACGGGTACGTCAGAAGCCCCTGAATGGGTTTGTGGCGATGTTGTAGCAATTCTTTATCCAGACGCAAAACCTAGCGAGTATCAAAATTACTACGCACAAGTTCCGCCCGAATGGAAAAGTCAGCAGACCATTCTCAACGATGACGGAGAGGAATTGCTAACCACCATCTACGAGTCGGGACTGTACTATCTCATGGTTCAGTCTAACAGTCCGATGGTCATTCCTTTTCAACAATGGCTCGATCGCGAAGTCCTGCCCGCCATTCGTCCGAGAGGAAACTATTCAATCGTTGACGTTGCGGCTCCCCAAGAACCATCAACCAAAGAAAAACTCGAAACTATCCGCTTGGCGATGGATATGTTATACGAGCTAGGAGGCATTGACGAGCGCGTCCGTCTGGGACTGCGCGAACAAATTGTAGAAATCTTACAACACGAGCAAAAGAAAAAACTGATTAATTTTAGTGGCGATCGCGCTAAATCCTCCAACGCTAACCAAACTAGAGCGATTAAACCCCTGCAAAAAACCTTAAAAGCCGATGAAACTCAATTGGAAAATCGCTCGACTAACGGACAAACCGTGAAGAATCAAGAAGAAACTATATCAATAGAAAAAAAAGTTTCTCCAACCGATCCGACTAACTAAAAAAGTTTTAACTTGCCCTCAAACGAATCTTACAAAGTGAGATGTCTGAATGCAACTTAGTATTAGTCAACTAACTTAAAAGATCGAAATAGCGATCGCGTCCACAAAGAGACGGACAACCTGCCGATTGGGTAATCAGACAACCCGACGACTTTCAGCAAGAAGGACAAAACGCTAAGGGAATGTCAGGGGCAGCAACGGTAAGCGTACCGACAGGGATTTGCGTTTGTGGCAAGGGGTTAGCAGTTGCCGATGCTTGGATTCATCGAATTTTGATTTGGCGGGAACTACCAGAGGATAGTAACGTTCCTGCGGATTTGGTTTTAGGACAAGCGGATTTCAGTCAAAATCAACCTAATCGGGGTAATTTGGAAACCTCAGCCGATAGAATGCACTGGCCCTATGGCGTACTCTATCATCAGGGCAAGCTATTTGTTGCTGATACGGGCAATTGACGAGTTTTGGTTTGGAATCAGTTACCAGTAGAAAACGGTCAACCAGCAGATTTAGTATTAGGACAGTCCGATCTCAACTTACGAGACGAAAATGGTGGCGGTACGCCTACAGCTTCAAGTATGCGTTGGCCCCACGCGATCGCCATTTGGCAAGATAATTTAATAGTAAAAGCGAGAATCTTTCTTATGGAAAGGCTACTCGCAATAGTCTTTGTTGACCTTATGGAATTCAAATTTGTGGCGATACCGCGATCGTAGCCGATTCTGGTAATAACCGAGTTTTGTTATGGTCGCTTAACCCTTCTTTGTAATTTTATTGCTTAGACTTATAGTAGGTTGGGGA
>JALOOL010000003.1 GCA_025454425.1 Hydrococcus sp. Prado102
ACCCATGTAGATGTTAGAAAGCGCAACATTGGTTTTGTCTTTCAGCATTACGCTCTTTTCAAACACCTAACCGTTCGCCAGAATATAGCCTTTGGCTTGGAAATTCGTAAATATACTCGCCAATACGCCAAAAGAAAAGTTGAAGAATTATTAGAGTTAATTCAATTGCAAGGATTGGGCGATCGCTATCCTTCACAACTCTCTGGAGGACAGCGCCAAAGAGTTGCCCTTGCCCGTGCCTTAGCCGTACAACCGCAAGTATTACTGTTAGACGAACCGTTCGGCGCTTTAGATGCTAAAGTCCGCAAAGAACTACGTGCATGGTTGCGACGGTTGCACGACGAAGTTGGCATGACCAGCATTTTTGTCACCCATGACCAGGAAGAAGCGATGGAAGTGGCAGATGAAATCGTGGTGATGAACGACGGACGCATCGAACAGATTGGATCGCCTGCCGATATCTACGACCATCCCGCAACATCATTTGTCATGAGTTTCGTTGGAGAAGTTAACGTTCTGCCAACTTCAGCGCGTTTATTTCGCGATCGCTTGTCTGGTAATGGAAATGGCAATTTTAACCCTTTAAGTTCTCAAGTCTTTGTCCGTCCCCACGATTTTAAAATTCAACTGAACGCCGATGGTTCGACTACCACTGCTAAAGTTCAACGCATTCTACGCCTGGGTTGGGATATTCAAGTAGAATTAACATTGCCAGACGATTTGACGATTACGGCTCATATTAGTAAGGAACAGTTTGCACGACTAAATTTGCAACTCGGTCAGCAAGTCTTTGTTAAAACCAGCAATGCTAAACTCTTTTCTGAGCCTTCTATCGGGCAATCCTGGAAAGAAGTCGGCGATCGCTTAGCTGTTTAATAGCATCCTTCGGAGGACAAGGGGATAAGAAAAGTCGAAAGTCGAAAGTCGAAAGTCGAAAGTAAAAGAAGGACTTGGAGGACAAGGGGACAAGGGGAAGTCGGAATTAAATTTACTACTGAACTCCTGAACTCCTGAACTTCTAAACTTTGAACTTTGAACTTTGAACTTTGAACTTTGAACTCCTAACCCTTTTTTGCAAATATTCCCACTCCTCTCAACACGTCTAGAAACGCCAAAACTGCTGGAGGATGAAGCGTATTAGAAAGTATCGCCGCACCGATAATTCTCTCTAGGGGAACGGGTGGCGTTCTCACCTGCACCCCTTCTGGGATGGGTAATGCAGCCAAACGAGGCAAAATAGCAGCCCCTAATCCTTGGGCAACCATACTGACAATGGTAGAGTCTTCTTTAATTGCATAAGCGACTTTTAAAGTTTGTCCCCACTTCGCCCAGTGGTCGCGCACGGCGTAGGTACATTCGGCATAATTAAACAAAATGAAGGAATAAGAAGCTATTGCGTCCCAGGTTAAATATTGGGGAGCTTCTTGTCTTTTTTTGGGCAGTAGTACGATATACTCGTCTCTAGCAATTTCCCAAGTTTCAAACTCGCTACCCAAACGAGGTAAAGGCAATAAACCGATATCGACTTGACCCTCTCGCAATGCTTGTTCGACTTTGAGGGGTTCTAATTCGGTTAGCATGACCTCTACGTTAGGAAACTGTTGACTAAACCGAGCAATGTTTGGCGGTAAGATGTGAGTAGCTGCGCTGCGAAAAGAAGCAACTCGTACTCGTCCGCGATCTAAACCTCTCTCTTGATTGACTTCGCGATCGATATTTTCTCGGATTTCGAGAATTTTCTGGGCGTGAGCGATAACTCGTTCGCCAATAAGGGTAGGACGCGCCCCAAAACGTCCTCGCGAGAATAAAAGAACGCCGAGTTCTTCTTCTAAAGAAGCGATCGCCCGACTGACGGCTGATTGAGAAATTCCTAGATTTAAGGCAGCGGTGGAAAAATTGCCATATTCCGCTACCGATCGCAAGATTTGCAGTTGTTCGATATTCATCGGGTTTTGGCGATCGCATCAATCTCTGTATTTTTTCTTAACCAAATTTAGAATTTTTATCCATCCATTTTACGCATAGATATGATTCTCAATCGGTTTTGACCGCGATCGGATGCCGAAGCTAGGCTAAATAAAGAAGCGACCTAATCATCCATCTCCGACCATCTATGTTTGAACTGCTGCCCTATCAAAAGTTCCGCGATACTCCTAACGTTCGTTTTTTTGATATTACAATTGCCAATTCTAATGCTCGCGATCTCGTCTTTCACGATGGGCCCGCAGTCAGTCCAAACAATACACCTGACGGATACTGGCAATTTTATCTCCATCCCAATCAAGAAGATAACTTGTTAGCACTTTCGGGAGGACGGACTTTTTATTTAGTCAATTTTGCTTGGGACGAACCTTTTCATATCGTTCGCCTAGAAGCTAACGGCGATATTCTTAGGATTCCTCCTGGTACGTTTCATCGCTCTGTTTCCGATCTTAAAGGATCTCTCGTCCTCAATCAAGCCGTTCGTACTGCCAAAGCAACAGTAGAAAACGAGTTTCGCGTCTATAACAGTGCCATCATTCCCCGCTTGCTGCAAGCAACTTGTCAATCTTCTCCTTCGCCCAAAATACACGGTTTTCCCGCATTTCCCCAGGCAGCTTAAGAAGTTTGGACAATGGAAAGCGATCGGCGATCGCTGTTGAGATTCCTATCCTTAACCTTGAAATCCTAACGCGATCGCAGTTGGCAAACAGAATTTAAATGCTCTGTCTTTAGTAATGAACTAATGCAGAATCCAAAGATAAGCTTGTACGATGGTGCGATCGCCATTCTGTGGGTATTTTTGCAATAAGTATCCACCCCACAAGTAAAAGTTAAGCACGATTAAAACGATAGCTTGCGTTACAAAAAGCAATCGAATGGTTTGATATCGAAAACTCATAAGCCAACTTAAGGTTATACCAGCGCCGAGAGACAGAGGTGGCAATAGTTCGATAAATGCCCGACTACCAAACGAGTCTCCGCTAAATCCCCATAATCCATTGATGAGCCATAAACTAGCTGTACCTAGAATAATAGCTACGTACCACGAACGTTGTTTTTTCAGTCGAACGAGTCCAATAACATTACAAATTATTAATATTAAATACCAGGGGTGATATAAAAACACTCCATAACTATTTCCTAATACTATTTCAAATAAACCGATCGCCCCACCCGTAAAGCCTTTCCCTTGGTACGAATTCGCTACAAATTCACCCCAAAGTAGAAATAAAGCAGTTTGCTGGAGCAATAGCATGATGCCGATACCAAGCGCGAATGGAAGCAATTTTTTCCAATTTTTCAATTCGCTCTGGAATAGCAAGATAAAAAATGGAAGAAATACAAGATTAGATAGACGAACAATTAATGTCAGCCCAATTATTAAACCAGTAAATAGCTTAGACAAAAACGGATACTTGATAAAACCGGGCTTATAACTAGCAATAAAAATCAAACAATTAATTAAAGCAACGCCTGCGCCATGAGCCATTGCAGGTTCTTTGGTAACATAGTGAAGTAGATTTGTTCCTACTAAAGGCAAACTACTCACTAACAAATTCACCTCTTCTTGAATACCATAATTTCTAAGAGCAAGAAAGAATAAATAGAAGCTAAATAAAATAAAGATTACAAGAGAGAAGGCGATCGAAATCTGATAAGGGAGGCTGATTCCGTCTGCTTCAAAAGGAGTTAGTAGTGCAACGACATGACCTAGTAAAAAACCAGGGATTTCGAGAATAGCAACTCCAATTGGATATTGATTGGGGACTAATCCATTAGGCGTTCGCCTGTTGAGGTCTATTGGTGGCGGATCGGGAAAATAAAGCTTCTCGAAATCATTTTGAAAGTTGATATCTCCATCGATAAAAATCGATCTAATCCAGGCATAATAGCCATTACCATCGCTCACAATCAGATCTGGAGAATTGCCTCGCCATGCAGAAATGCCCAGGATTAGAATAGCGATCGCGAAGATAGTTAGTAAAAATAGAATATAGAGTTGTTTGATGCGATGTCGATCGAACCAATAAATCATAGTTGTGCGACGTACTCCTGTGTATTACGGTTATTTACCTTTGTATACTAAACCTCTTGCAAAAATAAAAATCCAATCAAATCGAACACTTTGAAATTAATTTTTTCTTCATGAACCCTTTCCCCTTTCCCCTGAATAAGAGCAAGAAGTCTACTGCTGTGGCATCCTAAATAATGAGAAAAATTCTTATAGGTGTAATGGGCCCTGGCGAAAAGGCAACCGCAAAAGAACGAGAAAATGCTTATCAACTCGGTCGATTAATTGCGCGAGAGGGATGGGTACTTTTAAGCGGCGGAAGAAATGCAGGAGTCATGGATGCTGCTAATAAGGGCGCAAAAGCGTCGGGAGGATTAACGGTTGGGATTTTACCAAGCGATAATTTTGAGGCGGTTTCTGAGGCGGTAGATATCGCGATCGCAACCGATATGGGCAATGCTCGCAATAATATTAACGTTCTTTCTTGTCGCGCGATCGTTGCCTGTGGAATGGGGCTAGGCACGGCTTCAGAAGTCGCTTTGGCGCTAAAAGCAGGCAAATCGGTTATTTTATTCACCGATTCTCAAGAAAGCATCAAGTTTTTTACTAATTTAGCTCCCAAGCAAGTTTATTTAGCAGATAATCCAGAAACTGTCATCGAGATAGCAAAAGAAATTTTGAGTAAATCTGTCTAAAGCGGGATTCCAAAGGCATCTCACAACCAGAGACTCGATCGCGCTCCGCTTTTAAGTTAGAATCAATCTTGTTAATTTTTATTGCATGAGGCAGGAAGCCGAACTTTGAGGGAAACTCCGAGTAACGGTACTGCAAAAAAGCAATCAGAGAGGATCGAACACAATGGCATACGAACTTCCTGCATTACCATACGACTATACGGCACTGGAACCATACGTTACCAAAAGTACGCTTGAGTTTCATCACGATAAGCACCACGCAGCTTATGTAAACAATTACAATACTGCGGTCAAGGATAGCGATTTAGATAGCAAGTCTATTGAAGAAGTTATCAAAGCTGTTGCGGGCGATTCTTCTAAAGCGGGAATTTTCAACAATGCCGCGCAAGCATGGAATCACACTTTTTACTGGAATTGTATGAAGCCTAACGGCGGCGGTACGCCAACCGGAGCTTTAGCTGATAAAATTAATGCTGACTTTGGTAGCTTCGATAAATTTGTTGAAGCCTTCAAGAGTGCGGGTGCAACTCAGTTTGGTAGCGGTTGGGCTTGGTTGGTTCTCGACAACGGTACGCTGAAAGTTACCAAAACTCTCAATGCAGAAAATCCCCTTTCAGCAGGACAAACCCCCCTTCTGACGATGGATGTTTGGGAACACGCCTACTATCTCGATTACCAAAATCGTCGTCCCGACTATATCAATGACTTCATCACCAAATTGATTAACTGGGATTTTGTTGCAGCTAATTTAGCAGCAGCTAGTTAGTAACATTTTACCCCCTCTTACACATCCCCCTTTTTAAGGGGGACAGAGGGGGGTCGAAAAAGAGATACTGAGACATCGAGAAATAGAGATATGTTAAATCTAAATCCCGATCGCCAATCGCCAATCGCCAAACAAAGCAATGGATAGCAGAGATTTAGCACGATACATCGAAGAAACTGAAAGTATTTCTAAACCGTGGTTATTAATGCAATTGCGCCTCCAGAAATTGCAAGAAAATCGCGATTTTCTTTCGCCAGAAGAGTACATCCGCCAAGTGGAAGATTTACACCAAGATTTAATGAATTTAGGCGAATGGTGGAAAGGAATCGAAGACAGAGTTTTTGACCCTGAAAATCTTTCTTAAAAATAGAAAGCAGGACAGATATTTGCATTGACGCGACCCGTCCTAAAGACATAGCCTTATTAATTGAGAGTATTATCTATCCAACCAGTCCCAAGTTTGTTCTAGCTGTCTGAGGGACAAAACCCCATGTTGCCAAAGGATAATAGGTATTAAACCTAGCTGCTGCTGACAGAGACGTTGAGCCATCGCGATCGCTACAGGTGCAACTTTTAATTCATCGAGCAAAAATTGAGTTAGTTTGGGAGTATCGTCCCAGCAGTTCATGGTTCTAATCGTTCGCTAAAATATTAGAAAATTTAATTGATAAAAAGGCTACGGCTATTGAGTTTCAGTCACACGAGTTAGTTTTTATGCGATCGCCACTCAACAGCCGTTTTCTGTTAATAGGCTAAACCCATACTGCGGGTAGTTTCTGCTCCCAAATAAACCCGAATGCTCAGGAAATCGGTAGGACAAGCGGTTTCGCAACGCTTGCAACCAATACAGTCTTCTGTACGGGGAGAAGAAGCAATTTGGCTAGCTTTACAGCCATCCCAAGGCACCATCTCCAATACATCGAGAGGACAAGCTCGGACGCATTGAGTACAGCCAATACAGGTATCATAAATTTTGACGCTATGAGACATTGAGATTTCCTCCTTAGTGAGTGTTATTAAAAAACTATTATTTAGTTAAAAAGTTGGTTAAACGGCTCCCAATTGAGAATGTCTTCGAGCAAAGTTTCGTAGCCTTTAACGTTAGGATGGAAACCATCGGGGCAAAGACGCGATCGCAGCCAATCTTCTCCCCGTTTCATCCAAAAGTCAAAAGTATCTAAATAAGGAATCCGACGCACCTGGCAAGCTAATCTCGTTGCTTCTTTATAGCGATACTGGTCGGCGTAGTTATAGTACAAACAATCCAGAAAAGGCATTTTGCCTTCATCGACTGGTATCATCCCAACAAACACGACCGGAGCAAGCTGTTTTGTTTTGTCTAACAAATTAGCTAGCTGTGATTGAAACACATAAAAATTAGTCAAGGTGCGACCATACCGACGACCGACTCTCGGCGAGTCATGAACTCCTACTGACAAAATAATCAAATCGGAAAGGCAATAAAACCATTTGCCTCGACGACGCAATTCCTGTTCTAACCTGTGGTCTACATGAGCGACACGACTTCCCCTGATGCCCAAATTATAGAGCGGATGACCGAAATGCTTTCTCAGTCGTTCTACCCATCCGCCACCAACTGAATCGCCAAAACCATAGATGAGGCTATCGCCAAGGGCAATAATTCTCATAGGAGAGCGATAGCGTCGAACAAATGATGTCATAGTAGAAGGAGCAAAAGTTTGTAGCATGTCATTAGAGATCTATTTGCTTGGTGGAGTATGAGCTATTTGTCTTACTCTATTGTTTTCAAGTTTTTTGTCTTGCTCCAATCGGACTCCAAGAAGCTGAGATTTTCTTAAATTCTTCAAATGTATGGGTGCTTTTCCAACCGCATTGGCGACACTTAAACCCAAAAATTTTGTTTTTCTCATATTCAAAGTAGACCACATCCGAGGAGTAACACTTAGAACACAATCCCTTGAGGACTACAGACTCTAAATTTTGTGTTTTTTTTGAATCTGACATAACTCAAATAACCAGAAAAAGGTGAAAATAGACATCAACTCCAGTCGGGTTTGATGTTCTGGCGGTGATTTAGGTATCGGTCAATTGCCATCGCCGCAATACAACCGTCTGAAGCGGCAACTACTGCCTGCTTAAAAGGCGTGTTACGAATATCGCCAACCGCCCAAACGCCAGGTATATTGGTCTGCATCATCTCATTGACCTTAACGCCACCATCGGGTTTTAGTTCGATTTGACCGCCTAAAAAATCTGTAATGGGTTTAGCGCCCTGTAAATAGATGAAAACCCCTTCAACCGGAGCGATTGAGATTGGCTCCCCACCTTTGGAAAGTACTTCGACAGCAGTGACACCGCTTTCTTCACCGTGAATTTTCAGCAGGCGAGTCTTGCTCCAGAGTTTGACCGACTGATGAGCCAGTAGGTTCTCGGCATGACCGTCGAGCATTGCTGGGTCTTTAGGAGTCACCCAGTGAATTTTAGAAGCAAACTTCGTGAGAACGTTGGCTTCTTCGATGGCTTCTTCGCTGCTGCCGACTACGACTACCTCGCGATCGCGCATAAAAGCCCCGTCGCAGGTAGCGCAGTAGCTAACTCCCCGACCCAAGTATTCGGACTCGCCAGGAATTGAGGCAGGCCGCCCCATTGCACCAGAAGCAAGCACGAGAGCGCGACATCTAAACGTCCCCTCTGGAGTATAAACTATTTTCTGGGCATCGCTGACATCGATGCCAAAAACTTGCGCTCGCTTGTAGTCGGAGCCAAATTCAATCGCTTGCTCGCGCATTACTTCTAGTAATTCATCTCCACCGACTTCGCCCCGCACCCCAGGATAGTTAGCAATTTTATGGGTAATCGCTAAGGCGCCCGCCGCCGAATTTTTGTCGAGGATGGCTGTTTTTAGGTTAGAGCGTGCCGTATAGAGGGCACAAGTACAACCTGCTGGCCCGCCACCGATAATAACAACATCGTAATCAAAATAGTCCATAGTCCTAACTAGTCTAAACTCCAGTTGCACTCACCCCAAGTACTAAAATTTCGGCTTCTGAACTCGCTATCGTAAAGACGATCTCAAGAAATAATAGTATTGACGTAGCAGCACAGAATGCTATCTTTTTTATTTCGCGAAACGCGATCGAGGATTTGAGTCATAATTTTGAATCCTTAGAAAACTTGGTTTGCTTTTAGAAGCCAGTTCGGGTCTAACCGTTGAAACTGGCACTTGAGAGTCAATTTTATCGCCCAGATCTTCTGAAATCGTTAAATTTTGTGGTTTACAGCGTTTGATTTTCGCTGCAATTCCTTGCGCTCCTTCTTGTTCTAAGTCTTCTAGATAACCAGCTTCGGCAGCTTGAGCTTCCTTGGCACTGAGGAAGGGGCCGAAGTAATATATACAGAGTGGATTCTGGGTAACAATTTCTATCCACCATGCCCAACCTAAGTTTTGGAAAATATCGAGCGAATTTTCTTTGAGGCTCTTCCAGAGTGCGTTCATAATTGTTTCAGCACTTTTTGGGCTTTGCTTATTTTCTACTTGACTTCTCTGAGCCATCTTCAACAATCGCGTCATAGTGATGCGATCGCATATCAAGCTCTTTAACTCACCCTCACTTCAAGATCCTCCTCGTCCCGTGCAAGTGTTATCAATCGCATAGAAGGTTCCTCCATATTATTGATTTGAAGAAAACCGCTACCGCGCTTCACGACAGTAGCGGTTAGAAGGCGAGGAAAAACTAAGGTAGGAGTCCTCATTTCCCAAGCATGAGGGGTTTTCATTGCGATCGTTGTTAAACCTTTTAAGATTCATCGCCTACTTAAACAACCAAAATGTTGTTTAAGTCGTTGCTTATTAGTTTAGCAACATTTATATTGCTAAAGTCAAGTGATTGCGATCGCGATTTATCGGTTGCAAAAAAGAAAAAATGCTAATAATCAAGCATTTACAAAAACTTTACTTCTATAAGCTTAAGATTGCTAACAGTAATGCTTAAAGTTTTCTGCGATCGCGCTCAGACTAAGATAGGCTGAGTCTGGATTGAAAGCTAAAGAAATTTAAAAAATCGATACTATGTTTTTTCGCTGATAACTATTAAAGCGCGATTTCAGCTTCAAAGATATCTGTACTGACACGACGAACATGGAAGCCAAGCTTTTGACAAACTCGCTGCATTCCCCGATTCTGCGCGAGAATTTCTGCTTTAATCCGTTTGATTTGCTCGTCTCGTCCAATTTGCACCAGTCGTCGCAGTAATTCAGTTCCCAAACCTCGACGTTGGTAAGCATCGCTCACCAGCATAGAAAATTCGGCTTCATCAACTCCGTGCATTTTACTTAAGCGTCCTACTGCGAGACATTCGCGTTCTCCAGTGGTTGCATCTTTATGCTCTACCACCAATGCTATCTCCCAATCATAATCAATGAAACAGATACGAGTTAACTTTTCGTGGGCAGTTCGTTCGCTTAACTTCATCATGTGAAAATAACGCAAATAAACGCTTTCCTCAGAAAGAGTTTGATGAAACTGCTTTATTGATGGTTCGTGTTCGGGACGAATCGGACGAATGGTAACAGTTTTACCATTTGGCATCGTCCAAGAAGCGACATATTGCAGCGGGTAGGGACGAATCGCTGGTTTGGGAAGTTGTTCTTTAGTTAGAGTTGGTTCGCACAGAAGCATACGGACATCTAGCACATAAAGCCCTTGCTCCGACACAAATAGAGGATCGATTTCGATTTCTTTGAGCCAGGGTTTTTCCACCACAAGCTGGCTAAATTTGACTAAAAGATGTTCTAAATCTGCCGTATTAATCGGCTTATGCCCTCTTACTCCTTTAAAAGCTTGATAGATTTTTGTTTGCTCCATCAGCCGCCGTGCCAGGGTAGTATTGAGGGGAGGTAAAGCGATCGCTTGGTCTTTAAACACCTGTTCGCTATATCCACCTACCCCAAAAAGCAAGACTGGCCCGAATAAAGGATCGATCCGACTGGCAACGATTAACTCGTAGGCATGATAGAGATCGAGCATCGGTTGAATGATAACCCCTAAGAAATGCTCTATCCCTACTTTTTCAGTCACCGCAGTCTCAATCGCTTGATAAGCCCCTCGAACATCTTTTGCCGTCGTCAAATTTAGGTGTACTCCTCCCACTGCCGTTTTATCAGCAAGGGTTTGAGACCAAAGTTTAAGCACCACCGGATAGCCCATAGCATGAGCGATGTGGACGGCTTCTTCTGCTGAGGCAGCAGTGGCGGTTTTCACAACGGGAATCTCATAAGCTCTCAGAATTAACCGCGACTCTAATTCAGTCAGCCAGGTTCGCCCACTTTGACGGGCAGTGTCGATAATTTGGGTGACTAGATCGCAAGTTTCTCCCTGTGGCTCGATCTCTGCTAACATTTCTGGGGTTTCGTAAATGCCACGCAGATTATAGTTATATTTCCACATAACATTAAATATTTGTGCTGCCGTATCGGGATAAGAAGATATGGGAATGTTATGATGATTGAGGATCTCCTCGCCGATTTGCACGCTCTTTCCCCCCATCCAACTAGCTAGCAGCGGTTTTTTCGTATTGGTTAACTGTTCGGCAATTTTCGCTGCATCGGTTCTCGATTGAGGGCTATGAATGACTAACAAAGCATCGCTGTTAGCATCGTTGGCGGCAATCTCTACTGCTTGGCGGTAACGCTGTGCATCTGCATCAGCGAGCAAGGTAATTGGATTATCATGACTCCACTCAGACGGTAAAACCCGATTGAGTTGCTCGATTGTTTCTGTTGAAATCGGTGCTAATTGTCCGCCACCATTGACTAAAGCATCGGTTGCCAGTACCCCCGCTCCTCCATCGTTGGTGATAATTATCAGCCTTTCTCCAGAAGGTAACTTCGGCTGTTTTGCCAAAATTTCTGCCATCTGAAATAGCTCGGATAATTTATTGACTCGTAATATGCCACAGCGACGAAACACCGCATCAAACACATCGTCATGACTGCTTAGTGCTTGAGGATAGCAAGCTGCTACTTTAACCGATGCTTTCGTACTAACTGTTTTGAGTATGATAATGGGTTTAGTCAGCGCCACTTCGCGCGCTGCTGAGATAAATGAGCGAGCATTGACCAGAGATTCCATATACATCACAATGCTTCGCGTATGGGGATCGTCGCCTAAATAGTAAATCAACTCTCCCCAATCGAGATCGATAATTGAGCCAATCGAGATAAAAGCACTAAAACCAATCTTTTTCGACAAACTCCAGTCCAAAACAGAATTTCCTAAAGCTTTTCTCTGACAGATGAAGCCCACATGACCGGGATACGGCATGACAGTGGCCAGACTCGCATTAAGAGATATATGGGGCACGATAATTCCCAAGGAATTTGAGCCAAGCACTCTCATTTTCGGCTCTTTTTGCCGCATAATTTGCTTGAGTTTGGCTTGGAAACTCCCACAACATTCTGGTATATTGCCAGCGATAATAATGGCATTTTTGACTTGAGCTTCAAGACATTGCTCTAAGATATCTGATACGGTTGGTGGTGAAGTCGCAATAATCGCTAGATCGACTGGTTCTGACACTGCACCTATAGCCCGATAAGTGGGAATTCCCAAAATACTGCGTTGCTGTGCGTTAACCGGAAAAATTAATCCTTTAAAATGATTGCTAACTAGGTTTAACAGAATTGTTTCTGCCCAATGACTATTGCGATCGCTCGCTCCAATGATAGCAATGGTTTTTGGGTCAAATAGAGCGTTAAGATGTTGACGCTCGGAGCGTAGAATATCATGGGCTGGATCGGTCAAGGAATTTTCGTTCTTGCGATCGGTTTCAGGTAACATAACTAATCCTTCCCCCTTTTATATACTTAAGAGCGTGCCTTCTCCATCGCTCGATTGGAGTAAAGAGATCGCGCTTATTCTGAGAAAAATATGAATAAATGTTTTTTTAATTAACGAGATAGCAGTTTAGTTACCTAGCCTGTCGTTTAAAAAGATTCTTCCTTGCTTGCTTATACGTCTCGTTTTAAATTTCTCACTGTCTTACAAATTCAAGAAATTGGCTTTATTAAAAAAACTAGGCTAAGTAGAAAGCTCTGAAAAAAATTTCTGTTTTTTCGATCGCAGGTTTTTAAATTACTTCTATGATATCTAGAAACCTTAAACACAATTTTAAGTTTTGTATCTTTTAACCGCATTTTTTTGACTTAAGTGCAGCTAATTTAAATGAAGCCAACTTAAATTTTTTGCGATCGCGTACATCTTTTTTACAAAAACTAGAGAAAAAGAACTTAAACTATCTAGGAGGAATTGCCAAAAATCGCATCAGGATAAACTATGAGTTATAGAATGGATCGTCGTGCTTATGCCCAAACCTATGGCCCTACAATTGGCGATCGCGTTCGATTAGCAGATACAGAATTATTTATCGAAGTAGAACAAGATTATACTACCTACGGTGATGAAGTAAAATTCGGCGGCGGAAAAGTAATTCGCGATGGGATGGGACAATCGCCAATATCCCGCGAGGATGGCGCAGTGGATATGGTAATTACCAACGCACTCATTCTCGATTGGTGGGGAATTGTCAAAGCTGATGTAGGTATCAAAGACGGCAAGATCTACAAAATCGGGAAAGCAGGCAATCCCTACATACAAGATAACGTCAATATTATTATCGGCCCGGCTACCGAAGTTGTCGCAGGAGAAGGATCGATCCTGACAGCGGGAGGAATCGACACACACATTCACTTCATCTGTCCCCAACAAATAGAAACCGCGATCGCATCTGGCGTTACTACTATGATAGGCGGTGGTACTGGTCCTGCGACGGGAACTAACGCTACTACTTGCACGCCTGGCGCGTGGAATATCTATCGAATGCTGCAAGCAGCGGATGCTTTCCCCGTTAATTTGGGATTTTTGGGGAAGGGAAATGCTAGCAAACCCGAAGGACTTGAAGAACAAATCGTTGCGGGTGCGATGGGATTAAAATTACACGAAGACTGGGGAGCAACACCCGCCGCGATCGATACTTGTTTAGCAGTTGCGGATGAATATGACGTACAAGTTGCTATCCACACCGATACTCTCAACGAAGCAGGATTTGTCGAAGCAACGATCGCAGCTTTCAAAAATCGCGTCATCCATACTTATCATACCGAAGGCGCAGGCGGCGGTCACGCACCCGATATTATCCGAGTCTGCGGCGAAGCAAACGTACTTCCTTCCTCTACCAATCCTACCCGTCCCTACACCGTCAATACGTTAGAAGAACATTTGGATATGTTGATGGTATGCCATCACCTCGATAAAAGTATTCCCGAAGATGTAGCATTTGCAGAATCGCGCATTCGTAGAGAAACCATAGCCGCAGAAGATATTTTGCACGATTTAGGCGCATTTAGCATGATTTCCTCTGACTCTCAAGCAATGGGAAGAGTGGGAGAAGTAATCATTCGCACCTGGCAAACGGCACATAAAATGAAAGTACAAAGAGGACAACTCAACCCCTCAACAGAGGAGAGGTCGGATAACTTCCGCGCTAGAAGATACATTGCTAAATACACGATTAATCCTGCTATTACCCACGGAATTGCCGATTATGTAGGTTCCATTGAAGAAGGAAAATTAGCCGATTTGTGTTTGTGGAAACCTGCATTTTTTGGCGTGAAACCAGAAATAGTGATTAAAGGCGGATTTATTGCATGGTCGCAAATGGGAGATGCGAATGCAAGTATTCCTACGCCTCAACCCGTACATATGCGTCCCATGTTTGGCAGTTTTGGCGGCGCGATCGCGGCTACTTCCTTGACATTTGTCTCAAAATCTGCATTAAAAGCAAAAATTCACGAAAAAATTGGCTTGCAAAAAACGGCTGTTGCGGTATCTAATATTCGCAATTTGAGTAAAGCTAGCATGAAATTAAACGATGCTTTACCAAGAATAGAAGTCGATCCAGAAACCTATGAAGTGAGAGCAGATGGCGAGTTATTAACCTGCGAACCTGCAACGATTTTACCAATGGCACAGCGTTATTTTCTGTTTTAGATTATAGCAAGATATAACATTGGGGAAGTCGAAAGTCGAAAGTCGAAAGTCGGAAGTATATTTACTTCTAAACTACTGAACTAGTGAGAAAGGGAGAAGAGAAAACTTTCATCGATCTTTTCCCCTTTACCCAAATAAAAGCAATAAGTCTATTGTTAAACTGTTTACTGTAGCTTGGTTTAACCTATGTACGACCTTCAAACAGTTCCAACACTTCCCACTCAAGACGAAGCCCTTTCATTAATCGAATCTGCGATCGCCCAATCCGAAGCAGAAGGCGTTTTTGTTAGTCTCAATGCCAGCGAATCTACCCTCAGTCGCTTTTCTGAAAATCAGATTAGTCAGAATATTAGTAAAAATCGCTTCAACATAACCATTACCAGCTATTTTGGCAAACGCCGCGCCTCAGCGTCAACAACAGAATTCGATGCAGAAGCAATAACTCAAACTATTAAACGTTCCGAAGAACTTGCTAGCGTTGCACCAGAAGATCCCGAATGGGTTCCTTTATTAGCACCGCAAACTTACGAACAGCGTCTTCGGGCGTTTGATGAGGCGACGGCGCTGCTTTCGCCGCTGGAGAGGGGAGAAATGGTTAAACAGGTTTGTTTTGCCTGTCGTCAAGCGGGTACGGAAGGTTCGGGTACGTTAAGTACTATTGCATCGGTGCAAGCAATTGGCAATTCTTTGGGTTTACGGGCATTCGATCGCGAAACTGAGGCAGATTTTAGCGTTACTGCCCGTATCGATAATGGTTCGAGTTGGGGAAGTCGTACTGCTTTTGCGATCGCACACTTACCCATCGAAGAAATTACCGATCGAGTGATTAAAAGGGCGATCGCGTCTCGCAATCCACGCGCGATCGAACCAGGTATTTATCCGGTCGTTTTTGATGCGGCAGCTTTCTCTAGTATACTCCCGTGGGTTATCTGGAATATGGATGCCAGAGCCGCCGATGAAGGACGTTCTTTTATGTCTCGCATCGATGAAACCGGACATCCCGCAGGTAATCGAGTTGGCGAATCGATGTTTAGTCCTTTGGTGCAAGTACAACGCCATCCCGCCCATCCTTTGCTACAATTAGGGACTTTCTTTGACGAAGGGTTGAGCAACCATTATTTAGAGATTATTAAAGATGGAATTCCTCTAACCCTTTCCTATAGTCGTTACTGGGCGCAAGAACAAGGAAAACAACCCACGGGTTCTATGTCGCCCATCGTGATGACGGGTTCCGAGCAAAATCTCTCCGATTTAATCGCTCAAACGGAACGAGGTATTTTGGTTAATAGGGCATGGTACGTGCGATATGTCAACCCCCGCACTTTGGAAGTAACGGGAATGACGCGAGACGGGACGTTTTGGATTGAGAACGGACAGATTGCCTATCCTATTAAAAACCTTCGCTTCAATCAATGTTTGCCCAATATGCTGCGAGATGTTGAAGCTATTAGCAGCGTACAACGCTTTGATAGCACAGTTGTACCTGGAGTTAAGGTCAAGGCTTTTAATTTTAGTAGCGTTACAGATAGCGTTTAGAGACTAGCAGTTAACCTATTTGAGGGGATAATATTGGACGATCTTATCGGAATTAGTTAGCGCATCAAATAGTACATTCGGCGATGCGTCGATCGCAATGCTTTTTTTAATGGTAAAGCTTCTAGAAAAGTGCTAAATAATAAGAATTGACCCAACCTTTCATCCCGTTAATGCGAGAATTAGGGCCATTGATGACTTGCACGTAAGCCCATTTACCTTGCTGGGAGAGAATTTGTACCACATTGCCATTATTAAGCCCAGCCAATGAGTTACCATTGGGTGAATCTCGCAGTGCCAATTGTCCTTGCTTGATTCCTACTACTTTTGCTCTATTTGTTGAGGCGTTTTCACTCTCACGAGCAGCTTGAAAACGGATCTGACTTTGGTGAATATATCCTCCTCCGCATAAATCCGTGTAATACCATTGACCTTCTCGCTGATAAACAGTTAAAGAAATTTTTTTGGTAATCGAGCAAATAATTTCTCCTGATGGAGCATTGCGAACGTTAGAAGGTGGATCGAAAACATAAGCAGTCGATTGAGCCATTGCTGGGACTGCAAGAAAACCACTAATCAAGGTAGATGTTATAAAGGGTTTGAGCATAACAATTTTCTCAGTTGAGCTTATTGGTCTTTAATAAGAAAATTCCCAAAAATACTGCTAAAGTAACGGTTGATAGTCTTTTCGGTTGCTTGGCTCCACTCAAAGAGCGATCGCCATTTACCCCAGAAAAATATTACCCCCAAGTATCTAAGATCCTGGGGGCGGTTTTTATAAGCCAGCCATTTTATTAACGAGGCGGCTGGCGGTTTTGAAAATCTTTAGAGAGTGTAAGGAATCCCTCGATAGACTAGCATTTGATGCGAGCAGTGAGAAACGCCCAAGGGACGGCGAACTCTGTAAGTCTGACCTCGGAAGGAGGCAGTAAGATCGGTTTCTACGGAACTTTCAAGATTAGATGTAGAGTCGTAAGCCACGCCGCGATATCTTAACTGCATCTATGTAAACTCCTAGCCGTAACTGATGTTTGAACTATTTATAGCTTCACGGCAACTCAGCTTGATTCCGAAAAATTTAATGTCATTTGTTATGAATTTAAGATTTTGGTGACGATTAAGCGCCTTTAGCCTATAGCTCAATCTAACACGCAGAGCGATCGCACGAACATGAGTGCATAACTCGTTTTCTCTTAATCTATCAAAACAAGCGAAGATTTCACGAGTGCGATCGCCGTTTGTCAAAGACTGCAAAATTTGTTTCAGATTAATGGGAGAAACTAATTGAATAATTTATAGTGGCTTATCAAACAATTAGCGATTATTTAGATAATCTTTGCGATCGCAGTACCTCACTCAATCCTGATGGTTTTCAGGCTTTACACGAATCTCTATTTCATGCCTTGACACCAGAAGCGACACTGACCAATTATTATCGTTTTCGTCGGGAAAAATTAGAAGCCTTAGCTAAATAAACTTTTTAAATTTTTCTTTTATTTTTCACTACCAATGTTTTTGACATCTTATCGTGTAATGCCTGTTTTTTCTTGGTGAAACCCGACATTACAAAACCAATATATAAAGGTAACATCGATATATATTTTCCCCAGTATCTTTGATTGGCTCTAATCAAAGATATTTTTTTTCCATCAGCATCGGTGACAACAATTCCTACCATCATTTTTCCTGGCGTAGTTTTAAACCAAGAAGATTCTAAAATGACATAATAAAACCATTGAAAAGCTATTCCTAGTATTAAAGCAGCTAAGATAAATATTTCGCGCTCGTCTTGTAAGAATTGGCTTGGATTATTTGCCAAGGCAACGAGCTTAATAATGGCAAAAATCAACCCGATAATCGTCGTTCCTAAAACTGTCCATAAAGAACTATAGATAAGTAACCATTCAATCGTAAAATCCGCATTTACAGTAACAATTCCTTTATCATTTAAATACCAGCCAAGAGCGCCGCCTAAGATAACAGCCATTGTGACGATAATAGCGCGATCGATAAAAAAAGCTCTTAAACGCAACCAAAATCCTGCGTATTGAATGTTACCCAGAGAACCAGTAGAAGCTTGAGAAGGAGTTTTAGCTTGCCCAACAGTTTGTGTATTGAGACTCGTTTCTGGTTGACTAATTTTTGTTTTTAAAGAAGGTTTTTTAGGAGAACTTAATTCTTGTACGATTTCTTTTAAACGCTTTGAAATAACTTCAGCGTTAGCCGGTCGCTGAGTGGCTTTTTCTGCCATCAATTCATCTAAGAAGTCAGCTAACTGAGGAGCAATTTTAACGGTATGTTTGCGCCAGTTTAGTTCGTTGTTGTAATAATCGTAGATATCTTTATTTCTTGGTTCTTTTCCCGTTAATAAAAAAACAAAAGTTCGTCCCAAAGCAAAAAAATCGGATTGCTGAACTGCATAGCCTTTTTCTTGTTCTGGCGGCGCATAACCCGAAGTATAAATCTGTGTATTTTGATTTCCTGCTAAGATAGTAGAAGTAACTTGACGCGCCGCGCCGAAGTCGATTATAACTAACTGCCCGTTAGGTTTAAGAATAATATTTGAGGGTTTGATATCGCGGTGAAAAAAGTTTTGATGATGAACTTCTTTGAGGATATTAGCTAGCTGAAATAACCATTCGATCGCCAGTTTTTGGTCGATAGGTTTAAAATTCTTCAGTTTGAGATATTCTTCTAAATCGACTCCTTCAATTTTTTCCATTACCAAACAATGTAAAGGAGTCTGACTATTTCTCGGAAAATACGCAAACCATCCTTCTCCTTTTGGAATGCCAGGATGATTTAATCGATTTAAAACTTCAGCTTCTTGTTGAAAGAGTCTAATCGCATGGGGATGGTCGTTGGTTAAGACTTTCAGAACTTTAGCCTCAGAATTCTCAACCGCTTCATAAGTGTTACCAAATCCTCCTTTACTACTTAGCAAGCAAGTGACTCGATAGCGTCCTTTTAAAAGTAATTCAGAACCGCAACTTTGACAATATAAATTATTATTGGGATTGGACGGCTTCGGACAATTTGGATTAATACACAGGCTCATCTGAGTAGCCGATAATATTTTGAATAAATAATCTAACTGGAATAATAATAATGAAAATTGCTCGATGCGCGATCGCTCTTGGCAGCAATTTAGGCGATTCTCTCTCTACTCTTGAAGATAGCTTAAAAATACTCTCTCAAACTCCTAAAATAAAGCTCAAGTCTCATTCTAGCTGGTATAGAACCGCACCTGTCGGGCCGCCACAACCAGATTATCTCAATGGCTGTGCTTTATTGGAAGTGCAACTGACTCCCGAAGAGGTATTAGAAGCATTGTTGGATGTCGAACAAAAATTCGGTCGGGTGCGTCGGGAACGATGGGGACCAAGAACCTTGGATTTAGATTTACTGTTGTATGACGATCGCATTTTGGATACGCCTAAGTTACAGATTCCCCATCCGCGCATGAGAGAAAGAGCATTTGTCTTGGTTCCGCTGGCAGAAATTGCGCCAGATTGGATCGATCCCGTCTCAAAAAAAGCGATCGCGCAACTCGTTGAAGAGGTAGACTGTTCTGGGATTCTCAAATAACTAACTATGCAACCAGGTCAAGAACCATCAGAAGTGCTACAACAGCGTTTGTTTTACAAAGGTCGTAAATTCGATTTTGAAGTCAATCGACTGCGCTTGCCAATGGGAGTTGAAGGAGACTGGGAATGTATTCGCCATCCTGGAGGCGCGCTAGCGGTTCCCGTTACGCCAGAAGGTAAATTGGTTTTGGTAAGACAGTATCGTTTTGCCGTTGCAGGACGACTGATGGAATTTCCGGCGGGTACGGTAGAACCCAATGAAGATCCTGCTGAGACGATTAAGCGAGAAATTGAAGAAGAAACGGGTTATCGTGCGAATAAGTGGCGAAATTTAGGTAAATTTGCCCTCGCGCCTGGGTATTCCGACGAGTATATCTATGCTTTTTTGGCGCAGGATTTGGAGAAGTTAGAACAACCTCCCGAACAAGATGACGATGAGGATATCGAAGTGGTTTTGATGAGTCCTTTGGAGTTGGAGGCAGCGATTTTAGAAGGTGCGCCAATCGATGCGAAGTCGATTTGTAGTTTTTTCTTGGCGCGTCCGTTTTTGGGGTAAGTTCGCACAGAGGCGCAGAGGCACAGAGTAATTGGTTATATTTGTGCGATCGCTTTTTTTGTGTCAGTTAAGCTTGAGTTAACAAACGCGATCGCGTAATTTTACAAATATAATTTACTTAAAAATATTTGCCCCCATACTAAAAAGTCTAGGGGCTGTTTGTTTTTTGCCAGTCTTGTATAAGAGAACGATTGTCTAACTATCCTGACCGTAGCCCGTTAGTCTTTTCAAGATGCTGTCGAGGCTAGCAATCATCCGATTCTGACCGTGTTCTAGTCGGTCTAAACGCTTTCGAGTTTCTTCTCGGAAAGAATCAATGTCGTTAGATAAATATTCAAACCCTTCAATTATCATAACGCTCGATCGCTTTTTTTATGGTAGTAGCGCAACCAGACTAATTCTGTAGGTAAAGCGAACGCGATAGACAAATTTTAAGTGAGTTGTCTATTATGTTAAATCCCCACAATTTTAGACTGGTCGAGCTAGTAGTGGCTGTGTAGCCCAATGCGATCGCGTAATTTTGCAAATATAATTTATATAAATCTAATAGACTCGTTTAAAATTCTTACAATTTGTTAATTAGCCGAGCTAGTCTTTGTTTGCGCCTTCGTACTAACTAAATTTGGCAATAAAAACCCAGAATTAGCTTTATATTCCTCAAATTCAGGATAACGAGATAAAGATTTATCTTTTTTAAGCATATTGGGCAAGAAAGCTAGACCAAAAAAAACTCCCAAAATTGCAAAAGGCAGCCAATGTTGAACCAGCAGCGCAAAACTAAGATAGATTAAAATCTCTCCGAAATAGTTAGTATTGCGACAGCGAGCAAAGAAACCTTCTGTAATTAATCCAGGTCGATATTTAAGAGTGTAATATTTTTGCGCGTCGCTGCTGTAGTGCAAAAAAACGCCTAATAAATTAATTGATATAGCAGCAGCAATTAAAGGCGGTGAAGGTTCGACACCGCTACTGACGAGAATAAAGGGTGCAATCCAATACAAACCCAAAAAGATAAAAGAAAAAATTCCTATGCCAAAAGAGATATCTTGTTCCCATTGTCGATCGGGATAAATGCGGTCTTTAAACAGCCACATTATGCCATAAGTACCGTGAAGGGCAAGATATACCCAAGCTCCCGTATTGAAATTTTGATAAGCCACCATTAATCCCAATACAAATAGGAAAGTCAAGGCTTTATGAAGGTTGATAGCGTGTTTAATTTTCATAGGTGCGAATTAAGGAGTTTGACAAGATTAAATTTATGCTTTGGTAAAAGGGAGACTTTTTCAGTGACCAGTTATCAGTTATCAGTTTCATCAATACTTTCGAATGGACGACTTACGTCCAAGGGACGGGCTACGCCAACGACTTTCGAGTTTCAAAGATCGATTGCTTTTGGCGATCGCGTAACCTATTCTAAGAAAATGTTGTTTCAGACGCGAGACATGGCGAATTCTCAGATCGGCTATTCAAATATAGTAGAAATTTTGCGCGATCGCGCTCTCTCAACTCCACAGCAAATCGGTTATACTTTTATGGCTGATGGAGAAAACGAATCGGGTCAATTGACCTATGAAATGCTCGATCGCCAAGCACGCGCGATCGCAGCGCAACTGCAAGCATTAGGCGCTACGGGTTCTCACGCGCTGGTCGTCTATCCCTATCATGCTGGTTTAGAATTCATTGCTGCATTCTTTGGCTGTCTCTATGCGGGAGTTGTCGCCGTTACCGAAAATCCTCCCCGTCATAGCAAAGCGATCGATAAATTGCAAGATCGTCTAGTTTCGTCTCACTCAACCGTTGCGCTGACGACTAAAGAACTCTTAGGAAGCATTCAAAAACAATTAAAACAAACTCCCGATTTAGCGCCAAAATTAAGCGAAATTACCTGGATTGCGACCGATGACCTTCCCGATGCGATCGCGTCGGATTGGGTAGCGCCTCAAATAAACCCCGATACATTAGCTTTCTTGCAGTATACTTCTGGCTCCACCGGAACGCCAAAAGGAGTCATGGTAACGCACGATAACATCCTGCACAACTCAAAAATTATTTATCAATGTTTCGAGCATCATGACAACAGCCAAGGAGTTATCTGGCTGCCACTGTATCACGATATGGGCTTGATTGGCGGCGTAGTGCAGCCGTTGTTTGGCGGATTTCCCGTTACCCTAATGTCGCCGATGGCGTTGATTCAAAAGCCTCTCAACTGGCTAAAAGCTATCTCTCGCTATAAGGCAAATACTAGCGGAGGGCCTAATTTTGCTTACGACCTCGTAGCGCGTTTGGCGACTCCCGAACACAAGAAAAATCTCGACCTCAGTAGTTGGGACTTAGCCTTTTCCGGTGCAGAACCCATCCGCGCCGAAACGTTAGAGAGATTTGCGACGGCTTTTGAGTGTTGTGGTTTTCGTAGAGAAGCCTTTTATCCTTGTTATGGGATGGCTGAGACGACCTTATTTGTCTCTGGCGGGGATAAAAAAGCGTCTCTTATCGTTCAGTACGTCAATGAGGTCGAATTAGAGCAAAATCGCGTCGTTACCGTCGAACCATCGCAAGAAGGAGCGAGAGCCATTGTAAGCTGCGGTCGTCCTTGGTTGGGAGATAAGATTGTTATTGTCGATCCTAACTCGTTAACTCAATGTCGCGATCGCACGGTCGGCGAAATTTGGGTGGCGGGTGCGGGTGTCGGAAAAGGCTATTGGGATCGAGACGAAGAAACAGAAAACAGTTTTCGCGCTTTTATTGCAGATACGGGAGAAGGCCCCTTCTTACGTACTGGAGACTTAGGCTATCTCGACAATGGCGAACTATTTATTACAGGTCGTATCAAAGATTTGATGATTCTTTGGGGTCGCAACAAATATCCCCATCAAATCGAAGAAACCGTACAAAAATGCCATCCAGCTTTACGTCCTAATTGTGGGGCGGCTTTTTCCGTTGAATTTGCCCAAGAAGAACGATTAGTCATCGTTTATGAAGTCGAACGAAGTTTTTGGCGGCGTTTAAACGTTGAAGAAATTATTGGTGCTATTCGTCAAGCAGTCGCGCAAGAACACCTGGTTGAAGTTCATGCAATCCAATTGATCAAACCAGGTAGTATTCCCAAAACTTCTAGCGGAAAAATTCAACGCCGTAAATGTAGGACGAAGTTTTTGGAGGGTAGTTTAGAAGTCGTCGGCGAATGGCACAATCGTCAATCAGAGTGAGTCATGATGAATTAGCAAGGCTTGCGCCCAAATCGCTAGCTAGTAGGTTGGGTTGAAGAATGAAACCCAACATCTGTAAGCACGGATTTGATATTAATTGTAATTTTAAAATATTTTGGTCAATATTTACCTATTTACCATTTTAGAAATCAATAACCAATGAAATTCTTTTATAAACAAAGAACTCAAATCTACAAACAAATAACCCCTTACCTCTTTTTGCTCCCTGCTTTAATCGTGTTGGGGCTAACAGTATTTTATCCAGCCCTGCAAGCCTTTTCTTTAAGCTTTACTCGCTATGAATTTGATATTACTCAACCTCCCCAATGGGTAGGATTTGAGAATTTTCAGCAATTATGGAAAGATAAAGTCTTTTGGCAAACCCTCCAAAATACGTTGCTCTATCTTGTCGGCGTTGTCCCCCTTTTAGTCATTCTTCCGTTAGTTTTCGCTATTTTAGTCAACCGAAAAATACGGGCGATTAATTGGTTTCGATTGTCTTTTTATACTCCCGTTGTCATCTCTATGGTTGTCGCGGGAATCGCTTGGAAAGCTTTGTATACTTCCAACGGTCTGATCAATCAATTTCTCAAACAAATAGGGTTTGCAGAGGGAATTCCTTGGTTGACTAGCCCGCAATTAGCTATATGGAGTGTCATGGCTGTAACCATCTGGAAGGGATTGGGCTATTATATGGTCATTTACCTCGCTGGGTTGCAATCGATTCCCGCAGAACTTTACGAAGCAGCGGCGCTCGATGGTTCGGATGGTTGGGCAAAACATCAAGATATTACGCTTCCTTTGATGAAACCTTATTTATTCTTGGTGGCGGTTATCTCTTCGATTTCTGCTACAAAAGTTTTTGAAGAAGTTTTTATCATGACTCGTGGAGGTCCGCTCAACAGTTCTAAAACAGTGGTTTATTACGTCTACGAGCAAGCTTTTAACCCTCAATATCTCGATTACAGTTACGGTTGTACGATTGGATTGGTTTTATTTTTAGTCATTTTGGGTTTGTCGCTTCTCAATTTACGACTTAGTAATTCAGCAACTCAGAAAAATTGGCTGTAAGATTTTTTTGTGTGTTATTATAAATATGACTTCGGACCCACGCGATTACAACGCCCTAATCTTGTCAGGACGGAAGTAGCAGCAATACGGGATGCTTGTGATAGGCGTGGTATCCGGGTCTTTTTGTTTTTGAGCGATGGATTCAAAATAGGAATCTCCAAAGCGATTAAGACTGTCGAGCGAGATAACACTGAGCGCGAAAACGCAAGCCAATTAATTGCTCGTAAAAAGGATTTAGCTTACACAAAGATGGGATATGAGCGATCGCGCGATCGCCGATTTTGAGATCGCGCTCAAAAGGACACGAAGCAGGAATTAATCGGCATAAATATTCAGCTTGTTGGAAATTGTGAATTGCGCTCGCATCTAGTTTTTTTCGGATTGGTATAAGTAAATCTAATTGATATGTATTCATAACAAACCTCTTTTTAAAAACTTAAGTATGGCGATAAAAGTAAGGTTTTCGCCTTCAGGAAATGTTTGAGAAGAAGGCGAAAACAGATTAGAACTGGTTTACTCTGCGTGTTGGCAAAATTTAGACAATTAATTTTGGCAAACCACTCCTTTTACACATAAGTGACATTAGGAGCAACTAAATTAAAATCGCTAGCAACATTTTGTACGATACCGATGAGATCTTGACCCGATGAACCTAGATCGCGATAAATCTCTGCATTTATCGTGCTAATACCAGAATCAAAATCATCCGAGATAACGAACTCTAGGTTATACAACTGAGCCGAACCTTTTAGTTGCAGCACATCCTCATTCGCTGTGAAATCAGTAATTAATGCGTAGTCACTAAAACCTTTAGTACCGTAATAAATCGTTTTAGCATCTCCCAGTACAAAAGTATCTTTTCCAGTACCGCCCGTTAAAGTATCGATCTCAGCCCCCCCAACGCCGGAAGTGCCAATAAGCGTGTCGTTGCCACTACCTCCTGCGAGCGAGTCATTTCCCGTGCTACCAAAGAGATAATCATTGCCTTGGTTGCCAAGGAGTGTGTCGTTGCCACTCGATCCGTTGAGGCGATCGTTTCCTTTCTCGCCAGAGAGCAGATCGTTTTTGCTGTCGCCAAAAAGGTTATCGTCGCCATTTCCGCCATAAAGCGCGTCAGTGCCATCGCCGCCATTAATGATATCGTTGCCGTCATCGCCATAAACAATGTCATTTCCTTTGTCTCCAAAGAGGCGATCTTTTTGTTTCCCTCCTCGGATTAAATCCTCGTTATTACCTCCAAAAATAACGTCCAACCCGTCGCCGCCAAGGAGCGTATCGTTGCTGGCTTGTCCTGAAAGTTGGTCGTCCCCCGTACCTCCTTCAATGCTATCGCTGCCATTGCCTCCAAAAATCAAGTCCGCTCCTTTTCCTCCGAAGAGCTTATCATTGCCAGCTTGACCGAGAATATCATCGTCGCCATCCAAGCCTGAAATCGTATCATTTTTGTTAGAACCGACTAAAACATCATTGCCTGAAGTGCCAACAATGTTGAAAGGATTGACGATTTTGAGATTATCTATCAGTAAACCCGAATCAACGACAGTATCTCCTACGTCTACTACGCCAAGACTGACTAAATAAGTTCCACCTTTAGTAAATTCATAGGAGAACTTTCCATAGCCAGTCTCAGAAAGAAAAGGCGTATTAGACAAAACGAATTTACTGTTTGTATCGCCCAATCCCGAAACCGAAGAAATGGAGACAAAACTAAAATCGTTGTAAAAGCTAGGAGTTCCTTCGAGCGTGAGAAAATTCCAATCAAAAGATAAAACTTCACCCGCTTTTACAGTGATGGGAACAAATTGGAGAACAGATCCTTCCGTCGCATCTCCTTTGCCAAGACTGTCTAAACTGCCTGGTGCTAACCCTAGTGTATTTTCTAGTTCGGCATCGCTTAGCGAACCCTCGCCAGACGTAACCAAAGCCTGAAATTTGCCCTCCGTAGGCTTGACCCCAAAGTCTGTTGTTTGAATACTTGTATCTCCAATCGTTTTCCAATCGGTGAAGTTACCCGTTTCAAATCCGCTATTAGCCATGATGTTACCTCCGTTGCCGATCTTTTAAATAGAGTTGGTACTCGCTCGGCAAATCGCTAGTGCAACTACCTATCGAGTATGTATGTATACTATTTCATAACTTATGTTATGCAAATTAAACTTAACATAAATTAGTAACCGAGCTTGGGATCGAGGGCGTTCATGGCTTGATGTCCCATTTTGTTAAAAAATTATGAGATTTAAGCGAAAAGCTTTTACATACTTTACTCTTGATAAAAAGAGTAAAAAAGACCTTGTTAAGTTCGTACATTTGCCTAGAGAGATTCACTCTTCAGAAACTACTAAATGTAAAGATAAATTAACTTTAGTAATTTATGCCTAACTTTTAAATAACTAATTGAACGTAATGCTTTTCCTGAGTTATGCTTTAATTAAGATACAAGAGTAAGTTTTTCCCTACGAGCGAGCGATGAATTTTGAAGAAGCATTAGAATTTGTAGACGCTGCCGTTTTTGGACAAGCAGGCAGACACCTAAGCGCTCCTGAAGTAACGATACTTCAGGGAACCTGGCAGGGCATGACCTATGACCAGATGGCAGAAATTTCTCAATACAGTCTCAACTACCTCATGCGAGATATCGGGCCTCGGTTTTGGCGGTTGTTCTCAGAGGCTTTGGGAGAAGAAGTCAGTAAAACCAACTTTCGGGTAGTTATAGAACGACGTGCGCTGGCTTTACCCGCCCACCTAGAAAATCGATCGCGTTCTTATAAAGCAGAACAAATCGCGGAAAATAGATCGGTAACGACTCATCAAACTGCTGAGGAGAATTTCTTAGCCGACGCGACCTACGATTGGAGCGAAGCCCCCGAACTATCTACTTTATACGGTCGTAGCGAAGAATTAACAACGCTCAAAGAATGGATCGCAGATGGCTGTAGAGCGATCGCCATACGCGGAATACGCGGCATCGGCAAAACAGCCCTAGCAAGACAATTGCTCGAAGAAATGCAACCAGAGTTCGACCGTACCATCTGGTGTTCTCTCAGCCAGGCGCAAAACCTCAAAGAACTCGCAACCAACTTACAAAAAATCTTAGCAACCCCTTCATTAAGATACGATAGCGATTCTTTAGCATCGCTAATGAGCTATTTGCGTTCGTCGCGCACCCTGCTAATTCTCGACGGCGTTGAAGGTATCCTGCAAAGCGGTCAACTTGCCGGACGCTATCGAGAAGGATATGAAGAGTATGGCGAATTTTTTAGACGCATCGGCGAAGAATCGCACCAAAGTTGTTTGATAATTACCAGTTTGGAAAATCCCAAAGACATTAGCTTTCTCGAAGGAGAAACAACTCCCGTGCGATCGCTAATTTTAACAGGCTTACCGATGGCAGACGCACAAGAAATTTTAGCCACCGAAGGACTTGGGGATCGCGATCGCTGGTCAACCCTCATCGAACATTATCAGGGCAATCCCGCCGCCCTCAAGCTAGCTGCCAAATTCATTCGAGAATTATTTAACGGCAACGTCGCTGAATTTTTGGAGAGGGAAACCTTTGTTTTTGGAGACATTGGCGAGTTATTAGCGCCCCTGATGGCACGTTTGTCAGAATTAGAAAAAGAACTGCTCTACTGGTTGGCGATCGAACGACGACCGATTTCCTTTACGACTCTGGAGCGTAATATTACTTTACCGATTTCCGATAGCGAACTATTAGAAGTTCTCGCTTCTTTGGGACAGCGATCGCTCATTGAAACGACCACTTCGGAGGAAGGGAAATCTTTGTTCGCGCTTGCGCCGATGGTCATGGAATATGTCACCAGTCAGCTAATCGAGCAAATTAGCGGCATTCCCAATCGTCCTAAAATCACGCGCCATAAATGGCAGGCAAGCGAAGATACGATAGAATTAACGCCATCGCCCAAACAGCCCGTCAACTTAGGTCAATGGTTTAAACATAGCCCAGAAACGATGTGGCAACCCATAGAAGCGCTTTTGGTAAAACCCCAACTCTCGCCCAGACTGCGGAGTATTTATCATTTGCGTACTGAAGGCGCGATTAAGCGGTTCAAACCAATTCAGATCCGCGATCGCGAAGTTGCCTTACTCGTCGCGATCGCGCAAGATAGCGATCGTAAAGTGGGTGTCAGAGTACAAGTTCAACCGATGGGAGAAGACAGCGTGCTACCTGCGAACTTAAAGCTAGCTTTACTCAACGAAACGGGACAAACACTGCGGGAGGTAACAACGCAAGATCGAGACAACTTTATTCAACTACCGCGCTTTCGAGGCGAAGAGCGAGAACGATTTAGCATTCAGATGACGCATAATGCTTTTAACATCAAAGAAGACTTTATTATCTGATTAGCAGGCTAGTTGTTGAGTTTTGCTTGTTGGTAGCTTACCTTATAAAAACTAGTGCAGCTTAGCAGAAATAACTATCTTCTTTAGAATTCTTCTAGCTTAAGCTTTCTGCTTTTTTACACTAGTCCTTGCTAAGCGCTCGCAACCAAACCAGAACCAATCAAGATGAAAAAACTCATTTTGAGTCTCAAATCGGGAATCGTTTATACCAACGTTACCGTTCAACTGTGGGATAAACAAGGGCAACTGCTCGTCAAACGAGAAAGCGATTTGCCCGACAACGAAGATTTAAAAGCGCTTTACGACCGATGGCGATCGCTCTACAGCAGCTACTATCAAGATCTAGGAACCCCCGTTCGCATGGAAATCGACGACAGTAGCGTCGGAGTTTTGCGATTTTCCCTAGTAGAATTCAAACAAACCTGCCGCGAACTCAAGAAACAACTCAATCGGTGGCTGAACGAAGAATCATTTTTATACATCGAACAGCAGTTACGCAAATACTTAGATCGCTCCGACGAAATTCAAGTCATTATCGAAAGCGAAGACGAACAACTGCGACGATTTCCTTGGCATTTGTGGCAGTTTTTTCGAGATTACCAAAAAGCTGAAATTGCCCTGAGTTTGCCCGAATACGAGCGAGTCGCGCCGCCGGAAAAAGCACCGACAGGAGAAGTCAAAATTCTCGGCATTCTGGGCAATTCTAAAAACATTGAAGGAGAAAACCTCGACATCCAAACTGATAAAGCCATTGTCGAGCAATTACCCGGCGCAAAACCCAGATTTTTAGTCGAACCCAACCGAGAGATCGTTCACGCTCAACTGTGGGAACAGACTTGGGATATTTTCTTTTTTGCCGGACACAGTGGCGGCGTACAATCGGATAGCGCCTTATCCGAAGAACGAGGAAAAATTTACATCAATCAAAGCGATCGCAACAACAGCTTAACGGTCAGCGAATTAGAAAATGCTCTGCGACAAGCAACGCAAAAAGGATTGCAACTCGCTATCTTTAACTCTTGCGACAGCTTGGGGTTGGCTTGGGATTTAGCACAATTAAATATTCCTCAAACCATCGCCATGCGCGAAGCCGTCCCCGACGAAGTAGCGCAAGCCTTTTTGCGATATTTTTTGAAAGCTTTTGCCACTGGCAAATCTTGTCACCTCGCCGTGCGAGAGGCACGAGAACGGTTGCAAGGATTAGAAGATAAGTTTCCTTGTGCCAGTTGGTTGCCCGTGATTTGCCAAAATCCTACCGCAGACGCGCTGACTTGGAAAGGCTTGCGAGGCACAAAACAAAAAACGGTCTTTTGGCAAGGTACAAAGACGGTATTGCTGGCTAGTTTAGCCGTTATGAGCGCGGTTGTCGGAGCGCGATCGCTTGGCTGGTTGCAAGCATCAGAACTCAAAGCTTTTGATGGGTTGATGCGGATGCGTCCCCAAGAAGAATCTGACGAACGTTTGCTGGTTATAACAGTAGGAGAACAGGATATCCAATACCAGGATCGCATGGGAATGGAGAGAAAAGGATCGCTCTCCGATTTCGCTCTCCAAGAACTCTTGCACAAGATAGAACCCTATCAACCAAGGGTCATCGGCATGGATATTTACCACGATTTCCCCTATGAACTTTCTCTAGCTGCAAAATTGGCACAGAAGAAACATTTTATTGCTCCGTGCGAAATTGGACAAACTGCTAATAGCCCCCTAACCGTTGCTTCTCCGCCAGGCATTCCCCCACAACAAACGGGGTTTACCGATTTTCCGCGCGATCCCGACGACGTGATGCGCCGTCAACTCTTGCTAATGACTTCTTCGCCTTCGTGCAATACCTCTCAATCTCTTAGTTTTCGGATAACACTCAATTATTTAGCTCAAAAAGGCATTTTTCCTGGCGATCGCACTTCAGCAGGCGATATCCAAATTAACGATCTCGTTTTGAAGCGATTTACCAGCAAAGCAGGCGGCTATCACTTACCTGCTTCCGAAGCTTTGGGCTATCAAATTCTCATCAATTACCGCGCCGCTAAATTCGCACAGGTAAGTTTAAGAGATATCCTTAGCAATGCGGTGGCGCTGCAATTGCCAGATCTAATCAAAAATCGGATTATTCTAATTGGAGTTGCCAAAAATACTCAAGATAGCCACCTGACTCCTTATAGCAAAGGCGCATGGGCTGATAAAATACCTGGTGTCTTCGTTCATGCCCATCAAATCAGTCAACTTATTAGTGCGCTAGAAGACGGACGACCGTTGCTGTGGTGGTGGTCGCAAGGGACAGAAATTCTCTGGATTTGGAGTTGGTCTATTGTAGCAGGCGCGATCGCCTGGTTTGTTCGCCGACCCATTTATTTAGCATTAGCACTTGCTAGCGCGATCGCCCTTTTGTTTGGACTGTGTTTGCTGTTACTCATCCAAGGCGGTTGGATTCCCCTCGTTCCCTGTCTCTTAGCCGCGATCGCAACCAGCCTTGTCGTTTTTTCGTGTCGAATTGGGTTGAAAAGTTAACTTTTTTAACTAAACTTGCATAACCTCATAAATTTTTCCCAGAGTAATAAATAAAGGTTAAAATATTTCCTCGATTATAAAAACCCTAAACCGCCTCAATTTTTTTATGCGCGAACAATCTTTAGATTTTATTAAAACTAGCGAAAATGAAAAGTTTTCAAGTCATTATAATCGGACTCTTGGCAAGTTGCGCGGTCGCCCCCAGACAAATTCAAGCACAGTCTTTACAAGTTTTGAGCGATAGCAATCGAGGAACTTTACAATTTAACTTCTCGCCACCCGCTACGCAAGACCCCAACGGCGATCGCGAAGGAAGACCGCCCAACCGCACATCAGGAGGAAGTCGCAGTAATTGCTTGCAGCAGGTTGTGGCAATGGTTCCAGGCAAAGGAACGGTTGACGTTCAAGACAACAAATGCTTGGCGCAATCGGAATCTTTCCCAGCGCTGACGGTATCTGCTACGCCGACTTTTTGGTTTTACGTGCCCGCGCCAGAAAATCCCAATCTATCGGCGGAATTCGTCCTTTTTGAAGGCGATCGCTTAGTCTATAAAAAACAGGTTCCCTTATCCGAAACGCCTGGTATTATTAGTTTTCGTCCAGAACAATCCCTAAAAACTAGCAAGCAATATCGTTGGTTTTTCTCGGTTTTAATCAATCCTCAAAGACCTTCTCAAAACCCCGTGGTTGAAGGATCGCTCGAACGAATCGAAATGAATGCAACTCTTAAGAGTCAGTTGAAAACAGCTAGTTCTGAGCGCGATCGCGCGGCGATTTATGCTAGTTATGGTATCTGGTACGATGCGCTGACCGAGTTAGGAGAATTGTACCGTACTAACCCGCAAGATCGTAAAGTGCAAGCGGATTGGGCGGATTTATTAAATTCGGTTGGGTTAGGAGAAATAGCAAAAGTTCCTATCGTGGATTGTTGTCGGGCGAATGAAACGATGTTAGGAAACAGACAATAGTAAAGACAATGCGCGATCGCTTATTGCTCGGATGACGATTTGCGTCTGCGTTTGAGCAAGAAACCACCGCCAAAAACGCCGAGAGCTAGTAAACTTATGACTGAAGAGGGTTCGGGGACGCTAGTACTAGCAACGCGATCGCAAAAATCTTTGGCATCATCTTCAGTAATGTTTTGATTGGCTAAAACTATACACGCACCTGTACCGCTGCTAGTTTCTGCATTTTCTCTAACGAACAAATTACGTTCCAAAGAACTAAGTTGCAATGAACTACGGTTTAGAGAACTGCGTCCCAAAACAAGCGTATTATTAGGTTCCAAAACTAAGGTGCTTACATTTCCTGTTAGTGTGGGTCTAGTCCCCGTACCTATAAAAGTTCGACCACCACGTCTATCGAAGTCGAATGGCGAGTTACCAGGAAGTTCCTTTGATGTTAGTGGAGTTCCAATCGATTGACCATTTACCGTCCCCGCTAAGTTGACCTGGTTTCTGCCACGGCTATTAAAATCTCCTTGAAGAAACTGATAGGCATATACATTCCCAGTAAAAGACGGAAAAGTATTGTTAAATGTAATAAAATTGCTGGAAATGAACCGTCCACCCCCATTTCGTACAGAGAATCCAGTCAGATTTAAGACATTTGCATCAACTAAATTACCTCGAATATTAACGTTTGAAAATTGCTCTGCAACCAACCTTCCACCGATCGATAAAGTAGGAAAAGGGCTACTATTCTGAGGCTTCCCAAAACAAATGATATTGTCTTGAGGACAAGAATCTCCACGACCATCGTTGGTAATTGAAGGACTTCCCAAAATTCTAAGGCTGAGCGCCTGAGTAGAAGCAGGATTGAAGCATAATACCAGAGTTATTGCTGCGATCGCTAATGTATACAAGTGTTTTGGTTCAGCCATAATTTGTCTATTTTTTCGCTCCCTGAAGAATTGGTCAATATTGCTAAATAAATTGAGTAGTTTTGCTCTACTAGTTTAGCCTGCCTCTACATACTCGATAGAGAAGTTATATACCATTTTGTATTAACTCGTGTTTGCTAACTATAAAATTTAGAAATTTAAGTCTTATTTGCCTTCGGCAGAATTACATAACTTAATAAAACATACTCTATACTTAGATCTTAAGTTATTCTACTTCTTAGTGGTGAAAACTCTGGTAACTCAACATGAAAAAGTTTTTTACTGGACTAGCTAGTTTAGTCGGTTTTTTAACAGCAATTAATTCAGACATATTTACAAAAGAAAATGTTTTTGCCCAAATTACGCCAGACAACACGCTAAAAACTGAAAGTTCGATAGTAAAACCCCATGTCAAGATCCGAGGATTAACAGCAGACTCAATAGAGGGTGGAGCAATTAGAGGAGTAAATCTGTTTCACAGTTTTTTACAATTCAATGTCAGGGAAGGACAGCGAGTATATTTTGCAAATCCTGCTAAAGTTGAGAATATTTTGAGTCGAGTCACTGGGAATAATCCCTCCCATATTCTCGGTACGCTTGGTATCTTAGGCAATGCCAATCTATTTTTAATCAATCCTCATGGAATTATTTTTGGACAAAATGCACAGTTGGATATTCGGGGTTCTTTTGTAGCTAGTACAGCAGATCGCTTGACTTTTCCTAATGGCAGTAAATTCAGCGCTACAAATCCACAAGCTCCTCCTGTGTTAACTATTAATGTTCCTATTGGTTTGCAATATGGAACGCAACGATCGGCAGCCATTGTTAATGCAGGAGAGCTAAAAGTTGGTAAAGATTTAACTTTATCAGGCAATACAGTTATTAGTACTGGACTACTATCTGCACCCGCAGGTAAACTAACAGTCGAAGGCATATCTGGAGATGTACGAGTACGGGATATAACGGCACAGACAGCAACACTATTAGCTCAAGGCAACCTTATTCTAGAAAATAGCCTTCTGCAAACTAAAGGCAATTTGAATCTATTAGCACAAGATACGATACGAATACGAGATAGTCAAACAAATCCTTTCATTGCCATTGCTGGAGGTCAGCTACTGATCCAAGGCGTTCGCCATGTAGATATCTTTGCTTTAAATCATCCGAACAGTGGCTTGTTTTCTTACAGTGATATGGTATTGCGATCGACTAATACTGTTGGAGGCGATGCTCATTACTGGAGTAGTGGTAATTTTCGGATTGAAAAACTGGATAGAAGTCTGGGAGATTTGTACAGTCCTTATGACCCAATTATTCGTGCTAGAGGGGATGTCAGTTTTTCTAATTATACCGGAGCCTCCCTACACATATTGGCAGGAGGTTCAGTGAATCTAGACAATGTAACTATCACAGGTACAGAAACAGGTAAAGTTGATGTTGATTTTCTTAGAGAGGATATACGTTTATCTGATGGTACTGAGATAAAAATTGATGGTAAGAATCAAGCTACTCTTGATATTCGCGCTGGTATGAGTCCAGATGCAGTCGGCAGTCCTAGCATCACTGGTGTTAATTCCCAAGACTGTTTCTGTGACAATTCCTTTCCCCTTCCTTTCTTTAATGGGACATCAGAAACACCAACTCTTACTAATTCTCCAACAAGTGCAAGAATCGCTATCAATAGCATTACAATAAGTCAACCAAACGGTCTTGTCTTATTAACCAATCAGTACAAACCCAACAATAAAGAGATAAGCCAAGAAATAAGTGTTGGTTCTATTAATACTAGTAATAACTTTTTTGGTTTGCCTCTCCTCAATAATGGTGTGTCCGTTTATATCGATTCTAGGGGAGATCTTAATCTTTTTAATAAAATTAATGCTGATGGAGAATTGAGCGATTCTGGGTTTGGAGGAGAAATAGTCCTTCTTAGTGAAGCTAATGTTGATGTACGTGGTTCGCTTTCTAGTGTTAGTGACGGTCAAGAAAAATCGAGCAAAGGTGGTGACATCCGAATCGCTGCGAATTCGATTTTTCTCGGCGAAAATGCTGAGATTAGGACTACAACTCTTGGAAGAGGAGATTCGGGCAATGTAATTATCATTGCTAGAAATGATGTTAATCTTGGTAGTCAAAGCAAAATTACTAGTCAAGTAGAGCAAGGTGCAATAGGTAACGCAGGTAATATCGAGATAACTACAGGCTCGCTTAAGGTTACTGGTTCTAATACTTCTAATGAGACTGATACTGCTATAGTTTCCAGGAGTCGCGGAAAAGGAAATGCAGGCAATATCACGATTAACGCCGATAATACTATCTCACTCGAAAATGGTGTTTCTCTAAATTCAGGCTTAGATAATACTGGAATTGGTAAAGGAGGTAATATTACGATTGCGACAGACTCTCTCTCTCTAAAAAACGCTAGTCTATTTGCTGATACACTCGGACAAGGAAATTCAGGCAATATAACTATTAATGCTGGTGAGAGCGTTTTTCTTGATAAGAGTAACGTATTTACCAGTATAGGAAATATAGATGAAGGTATAGCGATCGCAGGGAACGGTCAAGGCGGAGACATTAATATTACAACGCCCGAACTCTCTTTAAATAATAATGCTCAAATCAATGCCAGTAACATTGCAGGTAAGGGCGATGGCGGTAATCTTTTTTTAGATGTGCGATCGCTCTCTCTCGACAACGCTCAAATCAGCGCCAGTACATCAGGACAAGGAAATGCAGGCAAAATCGGAATACAGGCAGACTCAGTTGCTTTTAACAATAACAGCCAAGTTTCTACTTCGGTAAATGAAGGTGCAATTGGTAATGGCGACGATATTAATCTAAATGCGCGATCGCTCTCCCTCGATAACGGCGCTCAAATCAGCGCCAGTACAGCCGGAAAAGGCAATGCAGGCAGCATTACGATTGAGAATGCCAATCAAGTTGACCTAACTAACAATAGCTCAATTTCAACCTCTGTAGAGGCAGGTGCAGATGGTCGAGGAGGAGAAATTAATCTAAATGCGCGATCGCTCTCTCTCGATAACGCTCAAATAACTGCCAGTACGGCAGGACGAGGAAATGCAGGCAGCATTGCAGTAAATGGCAGTACTTTTGAAGCCAAAAATGGCGGACAACTTCGCACTTCTACAGCAAGCGGCAATGATGCAGGAAGTATAACCCTGAATCTACTCGACAATGTTACTCTGACTGGAAATAATAGCGGCTTATTTGCCAATACAGAACAGAATTCTGGCGGTAAAGGCGGCAATATTTCTGCAATCTCCAGCAATATGACAATTAGCGATGGTGCTAGTGTAACTGTTGACAGTCAAGGAACGGGAGACGGAGGAAACATCAACGTACAGACAGATTCGCTAACACTCGATCGCGGAAAGATTTCTGCTACGACAGATAGCACCGAAGGCGGCAATATTATCTTAAACGCAAATGACTTATTATTGTTGCGTAATGGCTCTCAAATAACGGCTCAAGCTGGTCAAACGGGGAATGGCGGCGATATTACCATTGACGCTGGTACTATCTTTGCCATACCCCAACAAGATAACGATATTATTGCTAATGCTTCTGAGGGCGATGGCGGCGATATTGAGATTACAACACAAAGTTTATTTAATATAGAGGAACGAGAAGCCATTCCAGGCAATAGAACTAACGATATTGATGCTAGCTCTGAATTTGGCGTTGATGGTACAGTTACCATCGATTCACCCAATGTCGATCCCAGTCGGCGTTCGGTTCCCCTAGCCAACCTAACCATTACTCCCGAAGTTTTGCAAGGCTGTCGCGCTGCCACTCAACAAGGTGCAAGTCGATTTATCAGTACGGGTCGCGGCGGTTTGCCGCCAGGAATTGACGAAATTGGCGATCGCACTGTCTGGGAAGATTTACGTTCTCCTACTCTAAGTGCCGAGAATCCTTCCGAATCCGAAACCGTTGAATCGTCCAATTCTTCCGAACCCACTCAAATTATAGAAGCGCAAGGATTGCTTGTCGGTTCCGATGGCAAAATCGTGCTTACCGCCCAAGCAACTACCGTTACTCCCACTCAGATTGGCAATTCGTCAGTTGGATGTCGTATTTCTCAATAATGTACAACGAGAGCATTGCGCGATCGAGACGATCGCACTATATTTAAACACGATCGCGCCCTAACTTTTAAACTGTTTTTCTACGACACTAACTAACCAATCGCGGGGGAATAAGCGAGGTAAATTAACGATAAGCTGATTGGCAGTCCCTCCCGTTACTACAGTAGAGTGGTTTTTCTCTAACGCTTTAAGGGCATCTCTAACGACTTCTTCTGCCGATGTATAGCCACTTTTATTCTTGCCTGCAAAAGAAGAAGGAAATGCCGCTTCTTTGAAAAAGTTAGATTCTGTCGCTCCCGGACAAAGTGCTAAAATACGTACTCCAGAGTCTTTATTTTCTGCCCAGAGTGCTTCGCTAAAATTGAGGACAAACGCTTTAGTCGCGGCGTAAACGGACATATAAGGCAGTGGTTGAAAACCTGCGATCGAAGAGACGTTTATAATTCCTCCAGAACCGCGTTGCTTCATCTGGGGTAAAAATAGATAGGTTAGTTCGACTAATGCCGTAATATTTAGTTGAATCATGTCAACTTGTCGCTGTAACTCTCTATCGGCAAACGCGCCATAATCCCCAAATCCCGCATTATTAATTAACAAATCTACCGTCCCTCCTTTTTGGGCGATCGCGTCGTATAGCGATCGCGCTGCTCCTGTTTGTGTTAGATCTTGTACGATAGTTTCAGTGCGAATCTGAAATTTCTCTTGCAGTTGCTCGGCAAGTTGCTGTAATTTCTCTTGCGATCGAGCGACTAGTATAAGATCGATTTTACGAGCGGCTAATTCTCTGGCAAAAGCCGCACCGATTCCAGAGGAAGCACCAGTTATTAATGCAGTTTTCATAACAATGAGTGTCAGAAGCGTTACAAACTCTGTTAAAAATTGTAACGTATTAAATTGGTTTGTCACATTTAATGCTTCTCTTCCCAAAGACAGAAGTTTTTGGCTATAGCTATGCTTTAAGGAAAGAATAAGCTGTCATAAATTCAAATGACTTACCGATCTAAAGGAACGGGCAACAGATTTCGTTTATGAGTCAAGCGCATAATATTGGCTCACAATACAGTTTAAAAGCTTGACAGCTTATCGCCGATGGTAAGACCCAACAGTAATGAAGTTTAATAAACCTCTCTTTTATAGACTGAAATCGCGATTTGGTAGCATATCAATGATGGATCGCTATATTGCTAGCGAATTACTCGCGCCTTTTGTGTTAAGCGTGGGTATTTTTGCTTCTCTTGGCGTTGCTGTCGGTTATTTGTCCGACTTGATAAACAAAGCGATCGAATCCGATTTACCCATTCTGCAAGCGGTACAAGTACTGTTGTTGAAAGTCCCTGAATTTGTTTCCTATGCTTTGCCAATTTCGGTACTGCTAGCAACTTTGATAGGGTATGGTCGCCTTAGCAACGATAGCGAAATAATTGCTTTACGCAGTTGCGGAATCCATCTTTATCGTATTATTGCACCCGCGATCGCGCTTAGCCTCATCGTTACGGGGATCGCGTTTGTGTTTAATGAATTAGTCGTTCCCGTTGCTAATTATCGCTCCACTGCCATCTTAGTAAAATCCCTCAACGAAGAAGTTCCTTTTTGGCAAACTAAGGATATTTTTTATCCCGATTATAAAAAAGTCACATTACCCAATGGTAAAACTCGTCAAAAACTTAAAGGATTATTTTATGCCAAACAATTTGATGGCAAACAAATGAAACAGATCACTGTGTTGCAATGGGCGGGAGAAAATATAGATCGAATTATTATTAGTGATTCAGCGAGTTGGAACGATCGACAACAAAAGTGGGATTTTTTTAACGGTACAATTTACAATATTGCCCCCGATGCTTCTTATGGAGAAACTCTCTTTTTCAAACACCGACAATTTTCCTTTTCTAGAATTCCTTATGATTTAGCTGCTTTAGGTCGAGATCCCGATGAAATGAATTTTGTCCAAGCACAAGAATATATGAAGATATTGCGACTGACAGGCGATGAAAAGAAATTGATAATGTTTCAAGTGCGATCTCAACAAAAAATCGCCTTTCCTTTTATTTGTTTGGTATTTGGTATCGTTGGATCGGCATTAGGAACTCGTCCTCAATCTAATAACCGAGCGACTAGTTTTGGATTGTGCGTTGCCATCGTTTTTCTCTATTATTTATTGGGATTTATAATGGGAAGTTTTGGCGCGATCGAGCTTTTATCTCCTTTTTTAGCAGCATGGTTGCCCAATTTTATTGGTTTGGGAGTGGGAATTTTCTTATTAAAGCGATTTGCAGTTGAGTAAGTTGGCGATCGCAAAGGCTGAATTTATTGTAGTTCTTGAATTTTTCAAACCAGCCACCGCGTGTTCTTCAAGGATAGTTTTTTAAATAGTTAGGCTTGACAAAAGAAAGTCAAACCTTTGACACTTTTTTGTCATTTTTCCCCATCATAATAAGAATAGTAATAGTTTAGACAAGTTGATGACTTAATAAAGTCTCTCTCGAAACCGATGCAACCATAAAACTAGAACAAGTGGAATACGTTTGGGAAAAATACCGAGTAACATTGCTTGCTTGTAAATGGTTCCACCAAACAAAAAATTTTTTTTACTTCATAAAACAACAAAAGCTAATACTAATTAGCTAAATGCTCGATCGCGATCGGGACTTAGAAACCTAAGTTCAAACCGTAGAGATGTAGCAGGATTTTCTCTATTTCATGCAACTAATAGGAGTCGTACAACACAAATGTTAAAACCTTTTCGTTTAAGAACTGCTTTAGCTACTTTAGTCAGTACCTCGATCGCGAGTAGTTTACTCTTTCTACCGCTATTATCTACCCAGCGAATCGATCGCAATGCAACTTCAGTAATAGAAGCGCAAACCAATCCTCTAGCAGACAACAACATTGATGAAGCTGAAAAGCTATTGGGAATAACCTTGTTAGGGGCTGGTGCTGCTGGTATTATTTGGGGAGTTAGCAGGAAAAATAAGCAATCTCTTCCCAATTCTAGCCACCTAGACAATGCTCTTTCGATAGATAGAGCGAGTCCTCAACTGCGACAAAAACTGCTAAGACTGATGCACAACGATCGCGCTGGTGCTAATCGCTTACTGACAGGTGCTAAACTTAATAATCCAAACCGATCGATTAATTGGTTAGCTGAAAAAGTCATTTACGATTTAGAACGCGATCGGGGTCGGATTTAGATCGGTTATTTGTTGTAGGGGCGCATGGCGTGCGCCCAAGTCGTTCTATCGAATAGTCTAGAAAGCCGTACTTCCCTCCGCGCCTCTGCGCCTCTGCGTGAGATTTTAAACCGACAATACTTTTGAGGAGGAACAATATTACGATCGGATAAGACGTAATTAAATCAGCTTACCTGTTACCGAAGGGCGCACGCCATGCGCCCCTACGAGTCACCGATCGCTGTATTAAAGTTCCTCTAAAATAAAATTCATGAAGAATCTCCTTATCTCCTTACCCCAAATCCCTGCTTGCGCTTGGAAGCGTCCTATCGGTAAAGGTTGGGACAAACCTTATACCGTTCGCTATGCTAGCAATCTCGACGATGGGCCTTGGCATGGAATGCCTTTGGGGGGATTTGGTGCGGGATGTATCGGTCGTTCTTCGCGAGGTGACTTTAACCTCTGGCATCTCGACGGCGGCGAACATATTTTTCGCAGTCTCCCCGCTTGTCAGTTTAGCGTCTTTGAACAACCAGAAGACGGAGAGGCACAAGCTTATGCCATGTGTACCGAAGCGCCAGAGGACGGGACGCTATCTCGCTGGTCGTGGTATCCAAAGGAAAAGGGAACTTATCACGCTTTATATCCCCGCAGTTGGTATGAATACAAAGGCGTATTTCAATCGGAACTCTATGCTGAGCAATTTTCGCCGATTAGTGCCGGAAATTACCAAGAATCCAGCTATCCGATCGCGATTTTTGAATGGACGGCACACAACCCAACCGATAAACCCATTACTCTCAGCATAATGCTGACCTGGCAAAACACAGTCGGTTGGTTTACTAATGCGATTAAATCGCCGACAGTGCAAGTGCGAGACGATGGCAGTCCCGAATACGAATATAAACCGCGTTGGGGCGACAGTACGGGGAATTTTAATCAGTGGATTGTGGATCGCGATCGCGTGGGTTGCTTGCTCAATCGCATCCGTCTGGGCGATGATGAGGTTGGGGAAGGAGAAGGACAAATCTGTTTTGCGAGTACCACCAATCCCGTTACAGAAGCATTCTTTCTAACTCGCTGGAATCCTAACGGGGACGGTTCCGAGGTTTGGGATTTCTTTGCCGCCAACGGATCTTTGCCCGAAAAAGAAGATGAAACGCCTGCTGCGCCAGGAGAACAAATTGCGGCAGCAATGACCATTCGCTTCACGATTCGTCCTGGAAAAACGCGCAAAATTCCTTTTATTTTGGCATGGGATTTTCCAATTACCGAATTTGCCCAAGATATAAAATATTATCGCCGATATACCGATTTTTTTGGGCGCACGGGTACTAATTCTTGGTCGATGGTACGAACTGCCCTCAAACACAGCGATATGTGGAAGGAACGGATTGAAGAATGGCAATCTCCCATCCTCAAACGCGAAGATTTGCCAGATTGGTTCAAAATGGCGTTATTTAACGAGCTATACTTGCTCGCAGACGGCGGCAGCTTATGGACGGCGGCAACCGAAAACGATCCCGTGGGACAGTTTGGCGTACTCGAATGTATCGATTATCGCTGGTACGAAAGTCTTGACGTGCGTTTGTATGGGTCGTTTGGATTGATGATGTTGTGGCCGCGTCTCGATAAAGCTATTTTAGAAGCATTTGCTAGGGCAATTCCTACCGCCGACGATACGCCTCGCATTATCGGTTACAATCGCGCAGAGGCAATCCGCAAGGCAAAAGGCGCAACGCCTCACGATTTAGGCGCGCCAAACGAACATCCTTGGGAAGCAACCAACTACACTAGCTATCAAGATTGCAATCTCTGGAAGGATTTAGGCAGCGATTTTGTTTTGCAAGTATATCGCGATTATTTACTTACGGGTTCTGAAGATGTTGCCTTTTTGTGGGAATGTTGGGATTCGATTGTAGAAACCCTTGCTTATCTCAAAAAATTCGATCGCGATAACGATGGCATTCCCGAAAACTCCGGCGCACCCGACCAAACTTTCGACGACTGGCGATTGCGAGGAATTAGTGCTTATTGCGGCGCTTTATGGATAGCTGCATTAGAAGCTGCGATCGCGATCGGTAAAATTCTAATCGAAAATCCTCCTATCGATCCTAAATTAGAACCAGAACGCTATCCAGCATCGATCCAAAGTACGCTTCAAACCTATCAGGATTGGTTGCAAAAATCGCGATCGCTTTATCACAAAACCCTTTGGAATGGAGAATACTATCGTCTCGACAGCGAAAGCGGTTCGGATGTCGTCATGGCAGATCAATTGTGCGGTCAATTTTATGCGCGATTGTTAGGATTGCCGGATGTTGTAGAACATCAATATGCCGAATCTGCTTTGAAAAAAGTATATGAAGCGTGTTTCTTAAAATTCCAAGATGGCAAGTTTGGGGCAGCTAATGGGGTTAAACCCGATGGTTCTCCCGAAGATCCCAAAGCAACGCATCCATTAGAAGTTTGGACGGGAATTAATTTTGGTTTGGCTGCATTTTTATTGCAAATGGGCATGAAAGATGAAGCATTTAAACTAACAGAAACCGTCGTCAAACAAGTATACGAAAATGGCTTACAATTCCGCACTCCCGAAGCAATTACGGCAGTAGGAACCTTTCGCGCCAGTCATTATTTAAGAGCAATGGCGATTTGGGGAATTTATGGCGTTTTAACTGAATTTAAAGAGATTAAATAACAATGGAAAACATCAAAAAAACTTTTGAAGAAATAGCTCATGAATATGATGAGATAATTCAGCGTTTTATTCCCTATTATCATCAAATGCTTGAAGCGGTTGTTTGTGCGTTGCCATTTGGTAAATCGGTAGCGATAAACGTTATCGATCTAGGCTCTGGAACGGGAACCGTTGCTAAATTAATCAAAGATGCCTATCCAGAAGCAAGGATTACTTGTCTAGATTTGGTCGAAAATATGCTTGAAATGGCAAAAAGCAAGTTGGTTGGCAAGAGCAATATTCGATATCAAAATGGGAATTTCGAGCGCTACCAATTTGATGATGTTTATGATGTTGCTATCTCATCTCTTGCTTTACATCATTTACTGACTGATGAAGATAAAAAAAGATTTTACCAAAAAATTTACGATAATCTGGCTCCAGGTGGCGTGTTTTATAATGCCGATATAATTCTTGCTTCGAGCGATCGCATCCAAGAAACTTACATGAATCAATGGAAAGCGTTCATGAGAAAACAATTATCAGAAGATGACATCGAAAATAAATGTATTGCTAAATATTATGAAGAAGATCGACCAGCAAAATTGTTAGAACAGTTGTCTTGGTTGACTGATATTGGCTTTTGTGAAGTTGATGTTTTGTGGAAATATTACAATTTTGCGGTGTATGGCGGTCGCAAATAAAATATTACTTAGGCTTTCTAATTATTAATGCGTAAAAGCGCGATCGCCTTAAAAATAACAACTCTAACTAATAGACCTATGGGCATAAATCAGAGAAATTGACGCTTTCTGATGAAAGGATTTTGGATTGAGGAATTTGGTACTTTTGCAAGAAGTCTAATGAATAAACTGCAAATCGGCGATCGTTTATTTGGCTGGAATCGCAATTTAACGATCGCCCTCTACTTGTTCTTGGGGTGCAATTTCATTATTTCTCCGTGCGGCGCGATCGCTTAAAATGTTCCAAATACCAATTGGTCGCTACATCTTGCTGGAGAACTAGCTTGTTAAAAAAATATTTCTGCTAAAGAGATTAGCCCGAACTGAAGCCGAGTTGCGATTGTAAGTACAATTAATTTTGGTCAGTGGTGAGTGGGATTTTTTAGGGAAAAGGGTAAGGGGTAAAGGGTAAAGGGGTAAGGGGGAAAAATAGATGCAAGTTTTCCCCATTCCAAGCGTGTTGCTCGATACAAAAATTCATATGGCGACCGTTGCATTCGATACAATGGAAAAAGCTTCAATTGCAAATCTATGGCTTTATCCCATTCGCAAGATCGATCGCACTCATCTTTATCCGAACAGTTAACCGAACTCATCGAACAGTTGCCAACTCACCAACATGGCAAATTGATTGAGAGAGCGCTATCAGTACTGCTGAGGATTTCTGGTGAAGAAATCGATCGCCTAGATTGGAAAATTCTAACCGCATCGCTAGAAGATTTAGAACAAGGCTTTCAAATTTTTTATCGCTATCGTCACGTTCGTAAAATCACTATTTTTGGTTCGGCACGCATTGTTCCCGATAGTTTGGAGTATCGCTTAGCAGTAGAATTTGCTCGCTGCGTGACTCAACTGGGATTTATGGTCATAACAGGTGCGGGTGGCGGAATCATGCAGGCAGGAAATGAAGGTGCAGGACGCGAACATTCTTTTGGATTGAATATTCAATTACCTTTCGAGCAAGGCGCTAATCCTTTTATTGTTGGCGACTCGAAGCTAATTAATTTTAAGTATTTTTTTACTCGCAAACTGTTTTTTCTAAGGGAAAGCGATGCAGTCGCGCTTTTTCCTGGCGGATTTGGCACTCAAGATGAAGCTTTTGAAACGCTAACTCTTTGCCAAACAGGAAAATATGGCCCGGCTCCCCTCGTCTTAATTGACGAACCTGGTGGAGATTATTGGCTTAGTTGGAGCGAGTATATTCGTAAAAATCTCCTCAAACGAGGTTTAATTAGCCCAGAAGATCCAAATTTATATACTATTACAGACGATCTAGGAGTTGCTTGCAACGCAATTCGAGATTTTTATCGAGTTTATCATTCTAGCCGTTATGTAAGCGGACAATTTGTGATGCGTTTGACGGGCGAACTACCTGACGAACAAGTCGAGCAACTTAATGAAGAGTTTAGCGATATTTTAGTCAAAGGTAGAATCGAAAAAAGTCGCGCCCTTCCTCAAGAAAGAGGCGATGAAACTCAAGATTTACCCCGATTAATTTTTTATTTCGATCGCTACAGTTTAGGACGCTTGTATCAGTTAATTCATCGAGTCAATCAGATAGGAAGCTTTTTATCGCAAGCTGATAGTCCAGAAAGAAAGTAGTTTAAAAGTTCAGTAGTAGAGACGCGATATATCGCGACGGCATTCAATGGGCGGAAATAATTCCGCCCCCATACCTCGTTTTTACAGGAGGAGAGGAGGTAGCAAGCTGTGCTGATAACTGGTGTACGGGCGAACGGCAGGAAAGCCCCTACTGGTCACTGGTCACTGATAAAGTCTTCCCTACTCCCAATGACCGAACAACCAATCGGATAGGCAGAATGATAAGTAGCGTCTCGTTTACCGAACAATTGATAGCGATTGTCTCGTACTTGTTCGTAAGTGCGATCGCCAAACCATTTTATCCCAGGTAAGGCGCGATAAGCGCTAATAAAAGCTTCCCCCATCGGCAACAAACGAACGATTTCTTCTGCGGCATCGCTTCCTTGCCAACGATTTTCTGGAGTTTTTGCATCGATTAAAATCATTCCCATTTCGCAATCTTCAGAACTAATGCCAAATTCTTGCAAGTTTGCTTCGTCTTGCATGGGAGTGTAGTCAAAAATTGTACCGCGATCGAATGTTTCTAATAATTGAGTGAAGGTAACACAGAGATTGCAATTGCCGTCGTAGATGACGTGATAATTCATAATAATCAAGGAGCGCACGTTACGAATCGTGGCTGACATCGAAACTTGTTTGACGATCGAAAGCTACGTCTTTTCTTATTTTAAAACAATCGCTAATCTTTGGAATTTAGGAATTGGCGCACGCCATGAGCTATAGGATAAGGGCGCACGCCATGCGCCCCTACTAGAACAATTGCCAATCTTTACAATTCAATTGTTTTAGGCGCTGTAAACGTTGAGAAAAATAGCTTTTATCTAACCGACTATTTTCGTAGAACTTAGCATGATTGAGCGCGATCGCCCACGCCCATATATAAGCGGTCTGTGTCAAAGCTTGTAAAGCGTTAAGTTCGTCATCCGTAATTTTTTCACGAGAACGATAACCATCGAGAAATGCTTGTCGAATCGTTTTACTCAAACCAGATTGCAGGGAAACTTGCCAAAATTTAGCGATATCAAAAACTCGCCAACCGTATCCGCATTGATCGAAATCGAACAAAGTCATTTGATTACCGCGGGTAATATGAACGTTTCCGCTATGAGGATCGCCCCAACAAATTACCCAGTAAGGTGCTTCAGTTGGTAGATGATTTAGTTGGTATTTAATCTGAACTATAACTTCTAGTAAATATTTCAAATCTTGCGATCGCTCGTGTAAAAAGGGAGCAATTATCTGTAGCGAATCATCGAGTAAATATTCTAAATTCAACGGTTTGCGATACGCTAATGGTTGGAAGTCTCTACTGGCTTGATGCAGTTTAGCAACTATTTCCCCTAAGAAAAAACTTTGAGTATGATTTAAATCTCCTAAAGCAATTTCTCCAGGGGCATAGGGAAATAACGCTGCATAACGCTTTCCTTCTGGGGCGTCGATCTCGATTGATAACTTATTTTCTTTAGTTTTTAGAGGAGATGCGACAGGAATATTTTGCTTGTTTAAAAAATCTAGAAACTCTAATTCAAAATCAATCTCACTTTGCGATCGCCAATGATGGTGAGAGATTCTTAATATGTAAAGGTCGGATAACGTTTCTATTAAATAAACATCGCTCAATCCTCTACGCCAAAATTGACAGTTTTTGACAAGTTCAATTTCGTAGCTAGAATAAACCAATGAAGCTAAAGCATCGGGTGCTAGTGTAGAACATACAACAGGAAATAAATTATTTGATTTCTTCGCATTTCCTAATTGCCTCTGAGATATCAATAACTCTAAAGTTTGTGGTAACATACGCGCGCTTCCCCTTGATGCTTTGCTTCTAAAACAATAGAATTAAATGTCTAATTAACTATATTAACTTTTAATAGTTGCTAATAAAATAACTATTTCTTAACCTTATTTAAAAACTTTTTAGTCAACTAAATTACTTGTCTAAAAAGTTCATTATTTAATTATATTTATAAGCTTTTTAACTATTAACTTATAACAATATAAGAAAGACAATCGTATCTTTAGCTACAAATAAGCCTTAAACCAAAAGATTTTAAGCGTCTCGCTTGTAGTAGTTTTCAAAAAAATAAGTACATAAATTATTAATTTTAGGGATTAATGAGTGAAAAACAGCGAAATTGGGAAAGGGGAAACAAAGAAATTGTCCAATCCCCAGCCACAAATCGCCAATTGTCGTTTACCTAATGTTTACCTTCTCGTTGTAGGGTGTTACCAGATTGATTGCTTTTCGAGGCAATAAAATTTAGGTTGGTTCGCATGATAATAACTCACGATCGCACACAATTACACGATGATTGCAGCGAAGGAAAACGGCTGCATTTTTATGACAGAGGCGAAGAAATTCCGTTAGCAGAACAAGGAGTTTGGCAAGTCTATCGCGGAGTAGTGCAGTTGAGCCAGTTATCTTTGAATGGAGAAGAAGTATTATTGGGTTGGGCGCAACCTTCGACTTTTTTTGGATTGTGGCTGACTCATATCGAATCTTATCAAGCGAAAGCGTTGTCTGAGGTATACCTGAGATGGTATCCGCTTAGCGAAATCGAATCTTCTACGCATTTATCCCACAGCATCTTAACCCAAGTAGTGCGTCGGATGCGTCAGACAGAATGTTTGCTAGCGATCGCCGGATTGCGTCGAGTAGAAGAAAGACTGCAAGAATTACTGATTCTTCTCAAAAAAGAACTGGGTCAACCCGTTGCCCAAGGAACCCGTTTGGGAGTACGCTTGACTCATCAAAATTTGGCTAATGCGATCGGAACGACGCGAGTCACGGTAACGCGATTGTTAGGCGATTTTCAGCGTCAAGGTACGATTGGTTTAGATGGCGATCGCCATCTCATCATTTACTCTTAGAGAAAACAAATTGCCAAAACTGTTGAGCTAAGAGTTTTATCTTACAAACATATTATTTTGATAATTGGCTGACAAACCTCATTTTGTCAGCTATTTTTTTTCTAATAATATCAATCCGACCGAACAACCATAATAACTAGTAGTGCGACCAACAGGAGTCGCGAGCGGGACTACAATTATGACTAATTAAACGGATCTGATATAACAGACGCAATATAATCGCGTCTCTACCACTGATTACTGATTACTGATTACTGGTCACTGGCTCCCGCTTGTTTCAACAACCGAACTACTTCGGGATAATTATTGAACTGAGCAAGCATTAAAGCCGTGTAACCGCCTTGATTTTGTTCGTCAAGATTAACTCGGTTCGTTTGTAATAAGGCTTTGACAGCATCGGTATAACCGCGATGACTTACCCACATTAAAGCTGTTGCGCCAGTTTTATCTTTGAGATTGACATCGACACCAGAATCTAAAAGCATTTGAATAATGACAGTATCGCCGCGATCGCAAGCTTTCATCAGAACCGTTTTTCCATCCGAACAAAAAGTATTAGGATTAGCGCCTGCTTCGAGTAAAGCGCAAACGATTTCATTAAATTTGCGCTCGCTTGCTAGGGTTAGTGGGGTTTCTCCTTGGTTGCTAATATTAGGATCTGCCCCATAGCGTAAGAGTTCTCTGACAATCTCGCCGCGATCTTGCAGCGAGGCTAAGATTAAAGCAGTATCTCCAAATTGATTTTGTAAGCTAACATCTGCGCCTGCTTCTAGTAAAGCTTTTACGATTTCTAGATGACCTTCGATCGCCGCTAAATGTAATGCTGTCTCGCCCTCATCATTGCGATCGTTAATACTAGCACCCTTTTCTAGTAGAGCTTGTACGATTTCTGTATGCCCTTCAGCAGCAGCAGTAATCAGAATGTCTCCCATCATTTTTGCTCCAGCACCGAGCAAAAGTTGTAACATAGCTAAATTTCCTTGTTCTGCTGCGATCGTTAAGGCATTTATTCCTTCTAAATCTTGAGTATTAACCTCTGCGCCCGCTTGAATGAGTTTTTGGGCGATCGCGATGTTATTTGTCGCCACTGCTTCCATTAAGGCTGTTTGTCCGCGATCGTCGCTAAGATTAACATTGACTTTTACTGCTAACACGGATTCGAGTATGGCTAGATTTCCCGTTTGAATCGCTAAGGTTAAAATTTCCCTTCCTACATGGGGAGCAGCCCCCGATTGAAGCAACAAAGCTACTATTTCGGGGCGATCGGTCTTTATGGCAACCTTGAGAGGTGTATCGCCATCTTTATCCTGAAGATTGACATCTGCACCCGCACTTACAAGTAGTTTGACAGCTTCCAGATGACCTTTATAAGCTGCGATCGTTAGGGCTGGCGTACCATCTTCATTAATTTGATTGACATTTGCTCCTACTTGTAGTATTAATTCAACGACTTCAACTCGATTAGCCGCCGCTGCCAACATAAGGGCGCTTACTCCGTGAGGT
>JALOOL010000424.1 GCA_025454425.1 Hydrococcus sp. Prado102
TCAAGACTAAAACATAAACGATCGCGCCTAAAATCTGAGATAGAGGTTGGCGACCTGCCGTTGCACTCAGTCCAAATCTCTCTCCTACTCTATCTACGCCTGTCGCAGCTAAAAGATTCGTCACGACCCGACGCACTATCTGAGCAACCAGCCAACCAATAGCCCCAATCAGAATCGCGGCAAAAATATTAGGAAGTATGGCAAGAATTTCATCAAGCAGCGATTGTAAGGGAGCCAGCGTTCCCACTAAATTGAGAGTACTGAGAATTGATGGCAAAAAGAACAGAAAAATAAACCAATAAAGCGTATTGGCAATTGTTTCACTCAAAACGATTGGGTTTTCTTGCCCTCCATCGCCGACTTGTTGGTTCAAGCGCTCGTCGATCCGAAACTCTCGCAAGACTCTCGATACTACCAATTTGGTTATTGTCGCTAGAACCCAGGCAATTCCTAATAAAATTGCCGCTCCCAATAGTTGTGGCAAAAAGCTAGTGACTCTTGCAAGCAGAGCGTTAAGCGGTTCGGAAACGGCTTGAAGTTGAAGAGTATTTAAAAAAGCGACGATGACAAACAGAAAGATGAGCCAGTAAACCAGATCGCCCGCCCATTTTTCAATGGGTAGAGATTCGCCTTCTCGTCGTCCGCCAATCCAACCTGCAATTTGATTATCTACCTGAGTTTGACCGAGCAGTTTGCGGATTATGCTTCTAGCAACTAAGGCAACGATCCAACCAACAAGCAGGATTAAAATGGCTTTAACGAGCGTCAGAACATCTTGTCCTAAAACTCTAGGAAGGTCTTGTGGCAATGCTGCTTGTGGGTTCTGATTATCTATTTGTGCCAGCACGATTGGCATTAGTTTTGGCATTATGAAGCCTGTTAGATTTATCATTCTTCCAAACGCTTATTTTTGGCTTTAATATACATAGTTTGGATAAGATAAGCAAAATTCTTGTTAAGAAAACTTTGAATTAGGGATGATAGATTGGGAAATCAGTGCGGATTTGGTAGCAAATATTTAGAAAGTAGATATTTTAATTGACAAATTTAGTTAATTGAGGAGTCTAATTTTCCACTTTTTTCTACTTTTAGGGAATTTAACGAAACTTTAAAAGACTAAAATTCCAATAATGTTGGGACTGACATGACAGATTGCTAGCAAGTATTCTAATCGTATTGATAAAGAGTTAAGTAAAAATTTGCATTTATAACAAAGTGCAAATGGGCAAAGCCCACGCTACGCGAACGCAGAGGAGATTTAGCAAAATGTTATTCAACACCAACACTGACCAAAGCAAAGAACGAGTCAAAGCTGGTTTTAGCGTTTTAGACCATTTTGTTAAAATTTATAATTCCAGCGAAACTTATATCAAGCGTGGATTGACGCTGTTTGGATTGGGGAGTATTCTTGCTGGAGCTACGTTTGGGGGGGGTCAACAACTTCCTTCATCTCAACAAAATACATCTGTCGAGCGATCGCCGTCTATTATTTACGTACAAGTTCCCGCTCAATCTACTGCTGTCCCAGTTAAGGTTCAACCTCCAACTAACGTTCCCCAGCCAGTTGCTTCTCAAAAAATTCTTTCTACTAAACCCGCATCCGTACAAAGAAAAACTGCGACTCCAGTTCGCGTCAAGTCAGCAGCTAAGCGAACGATGGTTAATCTTAAACCTATTTCTACACCTACGCAGGTTCGACCTCAAGCAAGGGTTCCACAGCGAGTTACCGCTAAAAAAATTGTACGTGCTAAATCCGCACCTGCACCTACAAAAGCTAAAATGCCAGTCCGTCCCGTCTCGCGCCCGACTAGAAAAATTGCACCTTCTGTAATTATCAATGCGAGTACGCCAAAACAGGTAAGAAGCGCGATCGCACAAGCTACAAGAACTACTGCACAAGTCAAACCAGTAGTTGCGCCTCTTAAACTAAATAATAATAACTTCTGAGTTCTACGGTCTGCGCTAGTTTTTTTCCATTAACTTGTCATTCTGCAATTAATAAAACAACACTATAAGCAGCAATTCCTTCTTCTCGTCCAACAGGGCCTAATTTTTCGTTAGTCGTCGCTTTGATGCTTACTCGGTCGGGATTAAGCGATAAAACCTCAGCTAATTTGTCCTGCATCGTTTTAATATAAGGCTTAAGTTTAGGACGTTCTGCGACGATCGTTGAATCGATATTGCCAATTTTCCAACCGCGCGATCGCACTAATCCATTGACTTGTTCTAATAAAATTAAACTATTTGCGCCTGCCCACTGCGGATCGGTTGGCGGAAAATAATGACCGATATCTCCAAGACTCAATGCACCTAACATCGCATCCATAATCGCATGAGTTAGCACGTCTGCATCGCTGTGTCCTAATAGTCCAACTGTATGAGCAATTTCAATCCCGCCGAGAATTAAAGGTCTTCCCTCTACCAGTTTATGAATATCGTAACCGTTGCCAATCCGAATATTAGTCATTTTGATGAATGGGGAATGGGGAAAGTCGAAAGTCGAAAGTCGAAAGTCGGAAGTCGGAAGTCGGTGTAGAGACGCGATATATCGCGTAATAACGGAACAAGAAAGGACATTTGCTTTGAACTTTTTTTGAACTTTGAACTATAATCACTGGTCACTGTAAAAAGCTGGTCGCTAGTTGCTCTCTAAAGTCTCCCACGCTAATACTAATAAAGCATTTAAAATTGCTGCTGCAACGGGCGATCCTCCTTTACGTCCTTCGACCCAAATTTTGGGAACATTTAAGCGTTTGAGCGCTTGTTTCGACTCTAGCACGGAAACAAATCCTACTGGTGCGCCAATAATTAATCCTGGTTTAAGGTTTAACTCAGCAATACGATCGCATAATGCTAATAGGGCTGTAGGTGCATTACCGATTACATAAATTCCCTGGGGGTACTTATCAAAACATTTCAACATGCCCGTTTGGGTGCGTGTTTTACCAATATCCGCTACAGCCGCCTGTTCTACAGCCGCGATCGCCCGATTGTTAAACGTTTTTGTTAACATAGTTGTTATACCTTGCTTGACCATGCCGACATCAGTCACGATCGGCACTCGCTCTTTCAAACTAGCAATTCCAGAATCGATCGCCTCGGAACTAAATCTCAACAAATTGAGATACTCAAAATCTGCGGTGGTGTGAATGACCCGACGAGCGATCGTATATTCCCAAGCGTTTAAGCTATGATTGCCGACTTCTCTATCGATAATAGCAAAGCTTTCTTCAACAATAGGATGATTTAGCCTTTCTCCTTTTCCCATAATCCTTTCATCCTTAAAAGTCGCGCTAAAAATTTGGCAACTTCTAGTTGACACTCTAATTAGTGTCCCACTCAACGTTACATAACTTAATTATTTTGGGAATAATAATTATACAACCCATAAAAATCCGTAATCAAATCGAAATCGGCTGAATCATAGAGATATGAGCCTTCAGCAAGCGCCCGACCAAATCTTTCACCTTTAATTGCTATGGTATCCATTGCTCGTAAAAACCTACTTGAAGACGTACCTCGTTTCCTTGTCGCACAGGCTGGCATTATGTTTGCTGTCACCCTGGTAACGCTTCAGACAGGCGTTCTCAATGGTTTTACTCGCTCTACAGTTCTGTTGATCGACCAGTCTAAAGCCGATGTTTGGCTAGCTAGCGATCGCATGGTTCATTTTGAGTATACAGAACCGTTGACAGTTTCACAACTAAATGAAGCCAAACAAATTGAAGGAGTTGAAAGAGCAGAAGCGATTAGTATTAATTCGTGGAGATGGTATCCTGCCGATAGTCCCGAAAGTAGTCCCATGCGGATGATTGGGTTCGATCCTAACGGTAAATTATTCGTTCCAGGAAATACCGTTAAAGGAAATATTAAAGACTTAAACAAGCCCTTCACGGTTATGGTAGACGAAAGCCGTTTAGAGGAATTACACGTTAATGCCGTCGGGCAACAAGGAAAAGTTGAAAGTTTACCTGGTCGCGTCGTAGGAATCACTCAAAATACTCAATCTTTAGTCGCAGCGCCGTTTGTTTTTACGTCCTTGGACAATGCAAATACTTATAGCGGTGCTGGATTCACATCTAGGGTTAATTGTCAAGTCGGAGAGGGCGGTCAGTTAAATTGTACGACAGTTTACGAAGAAAATTCTACGTCTGCCAAAACCAACGTACCACCCATCAAACCGTTGGGTTTAACCGACCCAATTACTTATGTTTTAATTTCGGCTAAGCCAGGTCAAGACATCGAAGCACTAAAAAAACAGTTAACGCAAGCCATTCCTGGAACCATTGCTTATACAACTGCCGAAATGTCGCAAAAAACAGCATCATACTGGAAAATCCGTACCGGCGTAGGCGTAATTTTAGGAATGGGCGCAGTGGTTGGCATTATCGTCGGAATGGTAGTCGTAAGTCAAATTCTTTACGCCTCGGTATCCGAACACATCAAAGAGTTTGGCACGCTCAAGGCTATTGGTGCTTCTGATAAAGTACTATATGGCGTGATTGTCGAGCAATCTATCTGGATGGCAGTTTTGGGTTATATTCCAGGAATGCTTATCTGTCTGGGCGTAAGTGCGGCTGTTGCAGGTCAAGGAATTATCATTTTAATAACG
>JALOOL010000425.1 GCA_025454425.1 Hydrococcus sp. Prado102
TGGATTTTGGATTTTGGATTCGGAAACCCTTTTTAAATCTGGATTCTGGAAATCGATCTGTCGCATCCTTTTTTCAAATTGGTATTAATACCTACGTTCGCTAACAAAGTTTTTGATAACCATAAAATTATTTTTGTCAATACCTTGCAATATTTTTTAAATTAAAGTTACAATAAGTTACATAAAAGATTAAGGAAAGTAAAAATTATGACCGCGCGCGGCTACACCACTGAAGAAGGAAATCGTCTTAATAACTTCGCAGTCGAACCAAAAATGTATGTAGATGAAACCGTTAAAAGTGGTTTTACCGAATACTCAGAGAAACTCAACGGGCGCTTAGCAATGATTGGTTTTGTCTCGCTGTTAGCACTCGAAGCTTTTACGGGACATGGCATAGTTGGATGGCTGACCAGTCTCTCTTAGTCTGTTTGCTAGGCTGCGCGTTATAAAGTTTTTTACAAAAGTTAAGAATATCGATCGTAAATAAGCCCTAGTTCTAGCAACTAGGGCTTGTTTATTTATAAAAAGAAAATAAAAGTAGCCCCGAAAACCCATAAATTAAACTGATAATTTCAGTTGTAGCCCGCGACAAAAAGGCAACTGAATGTTTACTCAAGCGCGATCGCAAGACTGTCCCTACACTGACGAACAATGGCAAAATATTAATTCTCTCGGTCAACTCGTAGAAAAGCAACTACAACGCATGGGCGTTGGGTTAACGATGGGTGGAGAACCGACTTTCGTTTCATTAGACGATTATGAATCTCCACAGTGGAATATTGAAGCATTAGGAGAAGATAAACGAAAAATTGCCGTACAGTTGCTCGATCGCCTGGCAAAAAAATTTGCGTTAGGAGGAGGATTGTTACATTATGGTTTGGGAAAAGCATATCCTGGAGAACCAGGCCCGAGATGGGCGCTAGGATATTTTTGGCGCAAAGATGGGATTGCTATTTGGCGCGATCGCAACTTGATGGCACAAGAAGGGAAAGATTACGGTTGCGGTTCTCAAGAAGTAGAAAAGTTTACACTGGCGTTAGTAAAGCAGTTAGGTATACATTCAGATTGCCTTATTCCAGCTTACGAACTCGAAACCGATACGCCAGCAGGGTATGTTTTACCTCTTCTACCCGTCACCAGAGATGAAAAAGTCTATTGGAGTAGCTGTCGTTGGATATTACCTGACGATCGCCTATATTTATTAACGGGTAACTCGCCAATGGGATTGCGTTTACCTCTAAACGCGATCGCATGGTCGGATAATTTAGAACAAGAAGCAGTTTTACCCTTAGAAGCAGAACCCACCGCCTTAAATGATACCCCGATTAAATCCCCCGACAATTCTATTCGCGTTGCGATGGGAGTAGAGGCGAAACAGGGAGTCATTCGCGTGTTTGTTCCGCCTTATACTTCTGCAAGAAGTTTTTTAGATGCGATCGCGGCAATTGAAAATACAGCTAAAGAAACGGGATTTCCAGTCTTAATCGAAGGATATCCGCCTTCAGACCACAAAGCGATTGGAAAATTTCAAATTACTCCCGATCCCGGCGTAATCGAAGCTAATATTCATCCCGCCTCAAATTGGGACGAGTTGGTTGAGATTACTAAAATTCTATACGAAGAGGCGCGAGCGTGTCGCCTGGGAACCGAAAAATATTTGCGCGACGGTCGTCGCATCAGTACGGGTGGCGGCGCTCATATTACCATTGGCGGCAAAACGACTCTCGAAAGTCCTTTACTGCGCCGTCCCGATTTACTGCGGAGTTTGATTAGCTATTTCCAAAATCATCCGAGTCTAACTTATCTATTTTCAGATCGATTTGTCGGCCCGACCAGTCAATCTCCTCGCGTTGACGAGGCGCGACACGAGAGTTTATACGAACTAGAAATTGCCTTTCAATCGTTGCAACCCGGTCGAGAAGTGCCGCCAGAAGTCGTAGATCGCTTGTTGCGTCATTTACTCGTAGATGTAACGGGTAATACCCATCGAACCGCTTTTTGTATCGATAAATTATTTCCCGTCGAAAATCCTCGCACTCAATTAGGGTTGTTGGAATTACGCGCGATCGCTATGCCTCCCAATTTAGAGATGCGCTTGCTGCAAATGCTTCTGATTCGCGCTTTAGTTGCTTGGTTTTGGGAGTCTCCCTACACCAAACCCCTCATTCGTTGGGGAACGACCTTACACGATCGCTTTATGTTACCTCATTTCATCGGGGAAGATTTACAAGTCGTCCTCTTCGATCTACAAAAAGCGGGATATACGTTTGAATTTGACTGGTTTAAACCATTTATTGAATTTCGTTTTCCTTGTTACGGAACAATGGGCACCGAAGGCGTACAGTTAGAATTGCGTCACGCGATCGAACCTTGGCACGTTTTAGGAGAAGAGATAGCTAGCGGTGGAACGGCGCGTTATGTCGATGATTCCCTCGAACGAATCCAAGTAAAATTATGCGGCGCGATCGCCAATTCTCCCAACCAAAATAGTTTTTCATCTCGTTATATCGTCACCTGCAACGGTCATGCAGTTCCGTTAAATTCTACCGGAGTCGCAGGAGAATATGTTGGCGGGGTTCGCTATCGTGCAAGACAATATTCATCAATGTTACATCCCGCGATCGATCCTCACGACCCTTTGACCTTTGAAATTATCGATACTTGGGAATCGCGATCGCTAGGCGGTTGTACTTACCTCATCAATCCTCCCGATGGTAAGTCGTATTTTAAAGTGCCGATTAACTCCTCAGAAGCACAGACGCGAACCAGCGAACGTTTCATTGTTAATCTTAGTCGCGATCGCCATCTTAACAAGATTAACGTACCGCCTCTGCAATTAAATCCAGAATATCCTGTGACTTTAGATTTACGACGGACTATAGATTAAGATATCCAATAATTGTAGGGGCGCATGGCGTGCGCCCTAGAAATGTATTTTTTCTAAAACTAAGCTGCACTCAGACGCTTTACTTTACTCTTTTTTCCTTCTCTGCGCCTCTGCGTCTCTGCGTGAGATTCAAAATTAATTCTCACAAGGCAGCTTAGTCTAACCTTTGCTTCGACTGCTATAACTAATCGATCGCACCCGGTCGCTATTCTAACGTCCGCCAACAGTTATCGAATCAACCTTAAGATGAGGTTGTCCGACAGTAACATAAACGCTACCGCTAACCGAACCGCAGAAACCCGCAGCCAAACCTAAATCTTGCGAACACATAGAAATTTTGTTCATAATCTCTTTTGCTTCGCCAATCAAAGTAGCTCCCTTAAGCGGTTTAGTTATCTTGCCATTTTCGATTAAATATGCTTCAGCGACGGCAAAATTAAACTCGCCAGTCGCCCCAACGCTTCCGCCTCCCATTTGCTTGCAGTAGATACCTTTATCGATGGAAGCAAACAGATCGTCAATGGAATAGTTACCAGGTGCAATATAAGTATTGCGCATCCGAGAAGCAGCAGCATATTTATAATCTTGACGGCGACCGCTACCCGTGCGAGGGTGTCCCGTGCGCATCGAACCCGCGCGATCGGCGATAAAATTCTTTAAAATGCCATTTTCAATCAATAAAGTCCTTTGAGTAGGCATTCCCTCATCGTCCATATCGATCGTGCCAAACGCATTATCCGATCGCCCTTCATCCCAAGCGGTTAGATTTTCGTGTGCGATTTTGTCGCCTTTTTTGTCGATAAAAGGCGTAGTTTTGTGTTCGATTTGGGTAGTTTCTAACAAATGTCCGCAAGCTTCGTGGAAAATTACGCCGCCAAACTCATTAGCCATAATTATCGGATAAGTCCCCGATTCTACATAGTCAGCGTAGAGCATTTTTCCAGCCGATTGAGCAACTTCTTCGGCTGTTGCTTCATAATTCCAGTTACGTAGAAAATTAGGATCGCTTGTATTGCCCGATCGCTTGCCTATGGAAGCTCGATGAGCGCCGTCCGCACACAAAAGATTATAACCGACCGATTGAGTGAGGCGAATATCTCTAGCAAAGGTTCCATCGCTAGCAGCGACTAAAACTTCTTGCCAGTCGCGAAAATAGACTGCTCTGCGAGATTGTACGTGAGAAGCCTTTTGATTCAATTTTTGATTGGCATCGAGGAGAACTTCTCCCATTTCTTTCATCGAACTCGACTTATCGAGCCATGTTTCTTTTCCTCTAGCACTAGCATAATCCCTGAACATTTCCAAGTTAATTTCTGGGATATAAGCATTCGGGGTAGGGAGTTGCAACCCTAAAATAGATAAACCCTTCTCTAGCGCTGCTTTTAGTCCGGCAAAAGAAATATCGTTAGTACTAACGTAACAATCGGCTTTACCTCGAAAAACTCTAACGCCAGCACCAGTAGTAAGTCGCGGCGCAATACTGGTGATGGTATCGTCTTCTGCCAAACAACTAATATAGTTAACGCGCTCTAGAAAAAATTCGATTAAATCTGCTCCAGCAGCACGTCCCAAACCGAGTAAGGTAGATAAGGGAGCTTGCCAAGTTAAATCGAAGCGATCGCGACTGGAATGATATTGCAGTGCGGGTAGTTCTTTAGAAATGAGTAATGTTGGCGGCATAAATAACTTCCTTTGCGAGCA
>JALOOL010000110.1 GCA_025454425.1 Hydrococcus sp. Prado102
CTTCTCTAATTTCGGGGTCTTGCAAAACATCTACAGTTTCGTAAGGAACGCCCAACACGTTAAGAATTTGCACGACATTATTAGAAAAGCCACATTGAGGCATCAATTTCGACCCTTTCATAAACACTACGATCTTGTGGCTTGAGACCGTTTGTTCGATTCTCTGTTGAAGTTCTGGTGTCATAGACTTTACTAGGTAGGATTTTTTGAGTGATTGCTACAAGAGGATGACAAAACAAAATAGCTGCTTGATGGGGAATCGTAAAATCTTGTCAAGCAATGCTTTCTAAATTCTAGCTCAGACGGGCTGACCCTCAGCCTTCCAAGTTTGGGGCGTATAAGTTTTTAAGGCCAGTGCATGAATAGCGCCTGATGCCAAATCTTCTTCTAAGGCTGCATAGACGATCTGATGCTGCTTGACGCGCGTTTTCCCCTCAAATTCAGTCGAGACAACAACCGCTTCTAAATGATCGCCTCCGCCCGTCAAATCTTTAACAAACACTTCAGCATCAGGTAATTTAACCTGAATCATGTCCTTAATTCTATTGAAACTAACCATCTTCACTGCTCCATATAACTAAGACGATGCGATCTAAAGCAATCGCACCAATTTTCGTAAAGTTTGGAAATACACTTTCGTTTTGAGTCTAACTGACTTAACTTATACTATCGAGCAAATATTACAAGTTTTTCAACTCGATATCATCAGAAGATAACATCTGTGTGCGAACAAACCAGGCGATCGCGATGCGCGTAGCGCTTCCGTAGGCTAACGCCTGCCTTATGGCATAGGAAATCACAAGCTATGTGGAAGCGTCAATTATCCTCTTGTTGCTCTTGTTGCTCTTGTTGGGGGGGAGAAGTTGGGCTTGAAGGAGAAAAAGGAGTTTCGACAAATCCCAATTCATAAAGCTGCTGATAAGATTTTTTGCCGAGTTCGCTGGTAGGATTTTGGGAGCGAATAATTTGTATGAGTAAAGGGACGGCGAGTTCGGGTTTATTTTGGGCGCGATGGACTAAAGCAAGCTGATAGGTAGCTTCATCGCGCAGTTGTCCGCTTTGTAGGGCGCTTTGTCTTTGGGATTCAAAAACGCTGGTATCGATACCTGAAAAGCTATCAGCCAGTTGTAAGTGAAAATTAGATAACTGATTAAAAATTTTCCGAGCCTGTTGTAGTTTGTTAACAGCGACATCGTATTGTTCCGATCCGATCGCTGCATCGGCTTCTGTCATTAATTGTTGCGCTCCCTGAAAGCTGAGGATGCTATTTGACTGTGACAAAGGACGACCCTCTTGGGGCGCGTTTTCCTGGGCGATCGCTCGTGGCGCAGCGGCAAAGCCGATCGCCAACCCAACAATAGGCACAATTAAACTACTACAGGTGAAAAAACGAATGATTCTGTTGAACATGACGGGAATCTACTGACTCATACGAGCCACTCAAGTTTTTCTGCTTGAGGTATATTAGCATCTGTCTATACCGAGTTAAATTATTCGAGCAGTACGATCTCTTGCTATCTAAGTTTCCGATGGCGTTCTTTATACTTTTTAAGATTTTTGTCTAATTGCTTCTGAAACCGTTCTTTGAGTTTTTCTTGTCGTTCTTGCTGTCTTTCGATTTGTCGCTGTTGCTGTTCTTTAAATTTTTTGAGCGATTCTTTCTGCATTTTTTGATATTGCTGTTGTCTGCTAGCTGCTTGCTCGTACATAGAGCGTTGAAAGTCTTGTTGTTGCCCGTAAGATTTTTGCGCGTCTAGCTTGACTTGTTTCTGAATTTGCGTTTGCAGTGGAGAAATTAAGGCTACATTGCCACGAACGAGATTGCTTTTTTGAACAAAATCATCTTGCAGATCTAGTTGACTTGGAACCGATATTGTAGGAAGCAAACGAAACCCACGCTCAACTTTAAGTCCGCCAAAACTATTAAGGGTATTAAGGACGTTATTAATGCTTGCATTGGCACTCCCGATAAAGGATGAGATCTGGTTTTGAGGGAGGAGAGAAAGTTGAGCATTCAAGATAGGCGCGCTTAAATGCACTGGTGTAATTCCCATTCCTGACGATGGTTGCGACGCAGAACTCGTTCCGACAGCGGCTATGGGGTTAGGTGTCGCGATGCTAAAACCCGAAATTCCTATCGAACGAACTTGCCCAAAGGAGCCAGCCGAGACAAAATTATCTTGGTCAAACACGATCGCGTTGCCCGATTGCTCTTTAACTGTTGAGGTGGGTTCAAAGACATACACTCCTTTGTCGATATCTCTATAAGCTACCTGGGGCAATCTCGGAACGTTGGAAGCTTTGGCGTTTTTGCGATCGGTTTCTAAGTTGAGTTGTTTGAATGTTTCGACTACCGAGCGAATCGATAAAGGGGCTTTCTCTGCATAGCTTTGAGTGCGATCGCCGACAGAATTCGCAACTAGCAAACCGAGCGAAGAGGCAGTGTTGGTCTTAGAAACCAAGATTTTTTCGGCAATTTCTTCCCAATTTTGTTTTTCTTGTTCGAGAAAAGCTTCTATCTCGAATTGAAAATCGCTGGTTATTACATTTGTTACTAAGTTATCGAGCCTAGTGAATAGCGTCGCCCCTAAAGCCCGATCGCAAGCAAAAATTAAGTAGATCGGTAATGTCAGCTTGAGTAATAATTGTTTTCTCTTGCTATGAGTCTGTTTCAATAACATAAGATGTTTGCGATCGTCAGTTTTGAATTGAGATTTTCTTTAACTTTTTGACGGTTAGGGTAAGCAACTTGTTTTCTTTAATTTGACTTTTTTAAGAAAAGAAAACTAGAATGCACTGGTTTGCTCGAACTACAGTCTTAAAAAAGCACGATTGACTTTGCTTTAAATTTTAGTTTTCACAGATTATAGTGCAAAAAGCAAAAAAATATCTCATCTTATAAGTAGATGAAATTAGAAAAAATGTCAGAATTTTATGGAAAAAAGGCTTACAATCCTTACAAAATAAGCTAACTATCTATGAAAATTAGCTAATGATGATGATTTCATGACATAGCTTTTAACTCCACTAAAAGCTTTTTCGGCTCGACAGTTAGCCGACTTTAACAAGCGTGGAGTCAAACAAAAATCTTAATTTAACTGTTGTTTGACAATTTCAGCAATACTATGAGAAGCTCCTGTTTTTCCCCTGACTTCAAGCAAGCGATCGCGCATTTTCTTTAATTTGTCTGGGTTATCTAAGTACTCCAGTACGAGCCGAGCAATATCTTCAGCTTGCAATTCGCCTACCAACTCTGGAACTATCTCTTGTTGCGCCCAGATATTGGGCCAGGCAAAGAGGCGACCCTGTTTTAAAATTAGCCAATTGATAGTTTTGGCAAACGCAGAACCCAACAGCGGCAAATTTGCTAAAATTCCAGGGATTCCATCCCAACTGCGCATTGCATCGAGTTGTTGCGTCGGAATCAGGACGAGCATAGGAATTCCCAACGAACCCAGTTGAGCCGTATTAGCACCAACTGTAGTGATTGTCAAGTCACATTGAGCGAGAAATTCATAAGCAGGAAACTGAGTTATCAATTCAATCGATACGCCAGTAGCGGTTTGAAGAAGGGCAGGATGAGTATCCGCAGGTGGCAAAATTAATTGCGCTTCTACTCCTCCAAAGCGACTCAGGAAAGGATTGATTTTGGGATCGGCATAGCTAGCAAGGGTTGCTAAATCCAGCGTCGGAGCAACGGGAATAATGAAGCGAGTTTGAGGGCGTTGAGCGATTATGTATTGTGCGATCGCCAAGCACAAAGGAACGCCTTGAGTCAGTTTAGCCGCTTTTGAACCTGGAAGAAAACCAATTTTCTTACTTTCGAGTTTCGAGTTTCGAGTTTCGACTTTTATTACGTCTGCCATTAAATCGCCGACAACCGTTAATTTGTGCTGAAATTTTGAGGGAACTTTGGAGATAATAGAAGATTGTCGGATGCAAAAGCGATCGATCCAGCGATACCAACGCACGTCCCATTCAGCATAAACTACCGTATGATAACCCAGGCGTTTGCCGATAATAACTGCAAAAGCTTGATCGCCACCTAGAAAGATAACGACTCCCTTTTTGTGCCAATCCCAGTTTTCTTGAGTTTTACCCTTTACTAAAAAAGGAAAAAAATGCTCTGAAGATTGAACGCGATCTACTTCGGGATAACTGCGGGCGATCGCGGCTTCTTTTCCCGTTGCATTGGGACAGGGAGAGAGTATTATCGAGATGCGGACTTGCGAGCGATCGTTGCCCAATGTTTGTCGCAACGCTTTAACGACAGGAAGCACCCAAGTGGTTATTTCTCCAGGCCCATTGGAGAGAATCAGCAGATCGACAGACGAGGCAAACATTTTTTAATTTTAGCTTGACGTGGCATTCATATTTGCGAACTATATGAATGATGGGGGCAAGAGGGCTGCCCGCTTACTCGATATCATAACTTTAGAGCAAATTCAATATATTGTATCTCTACTCCCGAACTACTTTCCTTCTCACTGATAACTGATTTATGCTTCCTGCATCTCGTTGTTATTTTCTCTTACTATTAGGAGTAGCGATCGCGTTTCTACTCGCTATTTTCGTCGATCGACAAGTTAGCATTCTAGGAACGTTATTTTATGACGCGATCGTCTTGGGTTTGACGTTTGCAGACGCATTACGCTTAAAACCCCATCGCGTCGAAGTTTCTCGTTTTCTTCTACAACGATTGTCCATAGGACGGGATAATGTAGTTAAACTTTTGGTAAAAGCAGGCGATCGCTCGGCTAAAATTCTTATTCGAGATTATTATCCCCTTGAATTTCAGGTTTCTGAGTCAATCTTACAAGCGACTTTAACCCCCAATAGCACCCAGGAACTTACCTATCAAGTATTTCCAAAAAGTCGAGGCGAGTTTGAATGGGGAGAAATTCAGGTGCGACAATTAGGACAATGGGGATTAGCTTGGCACGATTGGAAAATTCCTGCTAGCGAGAAAGTAGCAGTGTATCCCGATTTAGCTGGACTGCGATCGCTTTCTATTCGCCTTACCCTACAAAACACGGGAACGATGCGCCAAATGAGGCGTTTTGGGATGGGAACCGAGTTTGCTGAATTGCGAGAATATACACAAGGAGACGATCTGCGCGCGATCGATTGGAAATCTACAGCGCGTCACGGTCGTCCTTTGGTGCGAGTCTTGGAACCCGATAGAGAGCAGACTTTAATTATTTTATTAGATCGCGGACGCTTGATGACAGCACAAGTGAAGGGATTGAAGCGATTCGATTGGGGATTGAATGCGACGCTTTCTCTAGCATTAGCGGGATTGAATCGAGGCGATCGCGTGGGGGTTAGCGTGTTCGATCGCGTTCCTATTGCTTGGATTCCTCCAGAGAGAGGCGATCGTCAATTGATTAATCTTATCGAACGTCTCACGCCAATTCAACCCGTTTTATTAGAACCCGATTATGTGGGTGCGGTTACTAAGGTGGTGAATTCGCAAACTCGTCGCGCTTTGGTAGTTTTGATTACAGACATTGTAGACGCGACTGCTTCTGCTGAGTTACTCGCTGCGATGCGGCGGTTAACGCCTCGTTATTTGCCTTTCTGCGTTGCATTGCGAGATCCCAAGGTAGATGCGATCGCGCATATCTCTACTGATACGATTAAAGCAGCTTATTCCCGTGCTGTTGCTCTCGATTTGTTGGAACAGCGTCAAGTCGCTTTTGCTCAATTAAAGCAAAAAGGTGTTTTGGTTTTGGATGCTCCTGCTGATAAGATTGGCGAGCATTTGGTGGATCGATATTTGCAGCTAAAAGCACGTAATTTGCTTTAGGATCTCACGCAGAGACGCAGAGGCGCAGAGAGTTGGAGAGGGGTTATTGAGATTTTGTAGGTTGGGTTGAGGTAACGAAACCCAACAAAACATTTACTTTAAATTCTCACGCAGAGAGGTTATTGAGAGGAGTTGGTGAAGTAGGGTAAGGGTTCGTTTATTCGATACCAATTTTGATAGATAAAACGAACTAAGATAGGTGTTGAGATAACGAGAAATATGACTCCTATCCAAACGCGATCGCGTAATTGTTCTACTAAATTAAGCGATAGATCGTATTCATTAATTCCTGAATAGTTCCAGAATAAACTTATAATTCCATCTATCATATAACCTATGCAAACTACGATTAGCGTTCTAGTTTGCAGATATAATAATATATCGACAATCATAGAGATAACAAACATAATTGTAAAACTTTTATTAATAAAACTGATAATGCCCCAAAAAATACAAAAATATAAAATAGTTTTTTTTGTTCCCCATCTGTGCAAAACCATACCATAAATTAAAAAAAGCAAACCTACAACAAGAATTGTCATTAAAATATAGTAAATTAAAATCCATGATGTTGGCGAAAATATTGTCGAAATCTTTTGAAAATAGCGATCGTTATATAAACTATTAGATAGCTTAACCGTAAGCTGATTTTCAACCCATGAATAAGCAAAAAAGGAAATAAAATAGTAGATAATTTGCTCGATTCCCATAAAAAAAACAAATCTAGCAGCTACAAGTCCTATAAGTTTGAGCCATTGATAGTTTCTGGGAATTTTCCCAATAAGCTGCTTGATATCAATCCTTACTAAATTACACTGTCTTATTAGCTCAGTATCAAGCAAAAAGATTATATGTATTACTACAATTAATATAATCAGGGGATCGGAATTAGTATAAAAATTAATTTTCGTTACAGCAGCGATCGCAAAGAATAGAAAATTATATCCAAAAATAACTACAAAAGAGAACAAAACCAACCATGATAATATTTGCCTAACTTTAATTCGATCGAAAGGATTCTCTTCAGGAAAACGGATTTTAGAAAGGGACATAATCAACTCCTTGAAGTTTTATCGAACGCAAACGTTTAATATATTTCGCTTTCTTTCTACTTATTTCTACTATTTTCCACTTCAACACATAGCTTTTATGAGAACTAACCAGCGATTTCCATGTTTTCTGGGACTGACATAACATCCCGATAACCATACTGTTAAGTTACAACAGTTTTGATGATGAGTGGGAAAATTATGAAAAAACTTTTATTTTTCAGCAGTATATTGCTACTCAGTCTTGTTTCGATTTTACCCGCGATCGCACAAAATCCTAACTATATTATTGCTCGTGCCGAACGAGTTTATCTTGCAGAAGATGAAGATGGCGATCCCTGTCTTAAAGATAAATATGGCAACAAAGTCGATCTCGAAGAAGATAGAAATGGCAATACTTATTTTGAAGATGAAGATGGCAGACGTGTTTATTTAGAAGAAGATGACGATGGCGATCTTTATTATTTAGATGGAGATGGCGATCGCGTTTCTATTGTTCAAGAAAGAGAACGAGATCGGAGATTTCGCAATCGCGATCGCGATATTTATCTAGAAGATGATGAAGATGAAAGCGATATTTTTATCGAAACTAGATAAACTTCATTCTAAAAATAATAGGTGTGTTAGCACATAACGCACCTTAAAAAACATTATTTAAGTATATAGATTTAATATGCGATCGCACATCAATGGAATTAGTTTAATTGGTACTACGTTAATTGGTTTAGCTTCCTTTACTCCTTTGGCTAATTCGGCAACTATTCAAACTAGCACTCAAATCGCTTCAATTAAAGGTAACAATAATCGAGTTACTCAAGTTAATAATCAAACGAGTTTGGATTTATTTGTATTCGACCTCGATCTAAATATGAATAGCGATCGCGCAGATAGTAATCTAATTAAAAGTTTTCTTAACGCTGAAATTTTAGAATTTATTGATGATTTTGGCGAAAATACTTCGGGTATCGACCAATCAATCTCTCAATCCGCACAACTTTTAGGCAAAAATAATCAAATTACTCAAATCAGCAATCAAAATATTTTTGATGTTTTTTATTTAGATCCCGAACTGAATACAGCAGCAAGTAACGATAGCAGCAGTATTTTACCCGATTTCGATCTTAGTAGGATATTGGGCGATCGCATTATAAATCTCCTTCCAGATGTTAATCAATCTGTCAGACAAGAAGCTAATATTTTGGGAAATCGCAATCGAGTCGAACAAGAAAATAATCAAACGGTGATTGATTTCTTCTTAGTCGATATCAAATTTAGTACGAAGTTAGACGATATTGTTATCCGAGAAGTTGAAGGGGATTGGAATGACTCGCGCGACTTTAATTTAAGTGAATTTATTGATGGGATCGAAACGACAATTCCTTTTCAAAATTTACCCAATAGCTTTTTTGAAAATAACAATCCTATCATTTTCCAAAGTAGTAACAGTAGCATCAACAAAATAGAGTCTGTTCCAGAACCTAGCCATATATTTAGTTTATTAGCGCTTGGTACTATAGGATTAAGCTCGGTTATAATTCGTCAAAAGAATTAAATTCAAATTTTCGTAGGGTGGGCAATGCCTATGACAACCTATAAGGGTTTTATGATGTTTGGCATTGCCCACCATCTTACATTTAATGACGATCGCCTACTTAGTAGCTCTCCAGACTAAAATTGTTAGTAAAAGTTAGCGATCGCGAGTAACGCCTATCTTAAAATCTTGAATAAAACTGACAGACGAGCAATTCTTGTAAAAATGCTTTTTTATCGCGTCTTTACAAAAATTACTCGCCATTTTACGTTTAGTTACGCCTACCAGCGAGTTAATAATACTTTTCTTCGCTATCGGAACCCTCTACGCGAGGAAGTCCCATACTGTAGTTAAGCACGCGACTGCCGAGGTTATAGCTAATTTCGCCTTTTTGTAACATCGAACGAATGAAATGTTCTAAATCCGAACCGATGCGCCGTAAATTGTATTCTGTTAAATCTTCTCCACTGTATGATTCCACTAATTCATCAAATTTGCCATAAACTTTTTGAAGACTATCTTCACTCCAATTAAATTCGTTATCTGGATCGACATCCATTGTGAGAACCTTATCGCTAGGGTTTAATTCGTTGTTTTTAACTTCTGCGGTATAGATCCGAATATGGCGAGTGGTGGACTTTAACAGCATAGGATTAACGTTTTGTTATTTTTCTTCAAAGATTATTATGCCATTCTCGTTCTAGGCTTTGCCAGGCGTTTATACCGCCCTTTCAACTGGAAGAATTTAGGTAATTAGCGATCGCTTTGGCAATTTCCTTTTTTCCCGTCATCTTTTGAGACGGTTTATCGTTTGTCACTAAATAAGCAACCTGTTCGCTATTATCTCTCATTTCTTCGCCTCGATTAGCAACTACCGCCAAATATCCTTTTCTTAGTCTTTCCAAAGCAATTTCCATTAACTTTTCGTGACTGACTTGTTCTTGATACTTGAAAGTCACCATGCGAAGTTGAGGAAATTTAGCTTTAACTTCTTCAATAACTTTAAGCGTAGGTACTAAGTTAATCGATTTTAAAGTACCGCCACTAGGCGTTTTTCCAGGAAGAACTGCTTCTGGCTTGTAATCGGCGACTGCGGCTGAAAAAATCCCAAAAACATAGGTTTTCTGACTCAAGGTTTCAAGAACTAAGGCTAAATATTCATCGTAAGTTTTAGCAATTTGATAAGGTAGATAGGAAGGAGGTTGATAAGTTCCTTCTCCATGAATCAATCGAACGTCAGCGCCTCTAAGGTAAAGTTCTTCTGCAATTTCACAACCCAATCTACCGCTAAAACGATTGGTAAGTCGGCGAACATTATCGATAGGAACGGGTGTTGGGCCTCCCGTTACTAAGATTGGTACGTTTTTGAGGGGAGAATCGCTAACCAACTGACAAACTGCGACAACAATTTCTCTTTCGTCAGGAATGTTATGCTTGCCGTAAGCTTCGCGCGGGGGAAGAATACGAACGCCTATTTCATCTAATTTCTTGAGAGATTCACTTAAGATTGAATTGTGTAAGCTTCCGTGCATCGTAGGCGCGATCGCGATTTTAGTTTTACCTCGTTCCATGCGACCGATCGCCGATGCTATAGCAGAAGTAACAACACCGTCCGCAATGCCATAGCGTATCTTATTAATTGTATTGTAAGTCGCAGGAGCAACCAAATAAACATCGAAGGGGGCACTATCGCTCAGGTGTTCGGCGGCGGCGGTTAGTTTGGTGACAACTGGATGCGTAGTACTCCATTCGAGGGCATCAATCGTCGTGTAGCGCAAAGCTTCCTCGGAGGTAAAAGCAACAACCTCAGCCCCTTCTTTGCGTAATGCGCGGGCAATTAAGGGGGCTTTCATTGCTGCAATTCCTCCGGTTATTAAAAGGGCGATTCGCTTTTGATATAAATGTTCTCCTTCAAGGGGAACTTCGCGATCGCCCAATTCAGATTCGGGAGGCGGACTAAAATCCCAGCTTTTCATTAGGGATTGGTCATTGGGGATTGGTCATTGGTCATTAGTTATCGGTCACTAGTACATTTGACAAAGGACAAATAACAAAGAACTAGCCATTATTTTGCGGCTTTAATACATTGTTCTACTAAAGCGGCAACTGTATCGACATCTTTCCATCCAAGGATTTCAGTGACTTTTTTTTCTAGGTTTTTGTAGGTTTTAAAGAACTCGGCAATTTCGTCGAGACGATGTTGGGCAACGTCTTTGAGAGATTTGACGTTACTGTAGCGAGGATCTTTGTCGGGAACGCAAAGAATTTTTTCATCGCGATCGCCACCATCGATCATTTCTAGCATTCCGATGGGACGCGCTGCAATAACGCAACCTGGAAAAGTCGGCTCCTCCATCATAACCATCCCATCGAGCGGATCGCCATCGTCGGCGAGGGTATTAGGAACGAAACCGTAATCGTAGGGATATTGTACCGATGAATAGAGAACGCGATCGAGAGCAAAAGCGTTTAAATCTTTGTCAAACTCGTATTTATTCTTACTACCTGCTGGAATTTCGATTAAAACGTTGATTAAACCTGGTTTTGGTTGAGGGGGAATGCGCGATAGATCCACTAAGTCACTCCGAAAGTCAATAACAAATTCACAAAAAGATACTGAGCCTGCGAAAATAAATCCCAAGACTCAGGTTCATTAAATCATTTGACACTCTCCGCCCCAGTTCAGTCGGAGATTCTTGCTTCACAGACTTTTAACTAGACACAAATGAGTTACTCTTTTATGCCCCCGTCAGATCGTCTCAGCAAGCATTTTAATTTACCCTCAACTGTCTGCCCGACAGCCGAGCTAAAAGCAAATGCTTTTATTTTACACCTAACTTGCTGTTATTTTTGGCTATTTACCCAGCCTGAGCTTTTCGGGTGTGCCGAACCATGCACATAGGCAATTAAAGACGACTCAAAAAGAGCGTATCTATATTTTATCTTAACGCCGTCGTTCTACGATGGGGTTTTAAACCTAAATCTTCGATAATTGCTCAAATTTCTTTAATCTCTAAGCGTGCCAGACTCCGATAGGGAATAATTTGGTTGGGGTAATGTTTCAGTCGGATTTTGCGATGAGTAGTAAGCAATTACTCCCATAGGCAAAGTTAGGGTCAGGACGGCAATTGTCGTTCCTAAAAGACTCGCCCACCTAGTACTAGGAGGCTCGGAAACATTCCCTGACGGACTGCTGGGTTCCATAAGATTTAGTTTTTAGCGCTGAACTTGATAGATCGGTTGACAATAGTGGGTTAAATTTTTAACCTTCCTATTTTCAATTGTACCCATTTCTCCAAAAGAGCTACATAAATTCAGTTATAGGTATATCCGAATACATTTAACAGTTAGTGGATATCAGTTATTCACGACAGGACGGCTTAACTTTTAGTAGTTTACTTATTCATTAAGTGTTCTTCGACAAAATTAGTATAGATATCCCCAGCGATAAAGGCAGGATTGGTAAGGATTTTTTGATGGAAGTTAATCGTCGTGGGAACGCCTGTAATCGCGCACTCTCGTAATGCTCGTCTCATGCGTTTAATCGCCGTTTCGCGGTCTGGCCCCCAAACGATCAGCTTGCCAATCAAAGAATCGTAGTAGGCAGGAATTTCATAATCGGTATAGACGTGGGAATCCATCCTCACGCCAGGGCCGCCTGGAGGAAGATAGCCGCTAATTTTACCTGGTTGGGGACGAAAATTGCGATCGGGATCTTCAGCATTGATGCGACATTCAATCGCGTGTCCTCGAAAAGTAATATCTTTTTGCGTGACTCTAAGTTTTTCTCCTTGAGCGACGCGAATTTGTTCGATAATCAAGTCTAATCCGGTAATCATCTCGGTAACGGGATGCTCGACTTGAATGCGGGTGTTCATTTCCATAAAATAGAAATTACCGCTACTATCGACTAAAAATTCAACCGTTCCCGCACCGACATAATTAATCGATTGAGCGGCGCGAACGGCAGCTTCTCCCATTTTGGCGCGTAATTCTGGGGTTAGAATCGAACTGGGCGCTTCTTCGAGTAATTTTTGGTGTCGCCGTTGAATCGAACACTCTCTTTCTCCTAAATGAACCACGTTTCCGTGACTGTCGGCGAGGATTTGGAATTCGATATGACGAGGGCGATCGATAAATTTCTCAAGATACACGCCAGGGTTGCCAAAGGCGGCTTCTGCTTCTCCTTGCGCGGCTTGAAAGAGTCGCACAAAATCGCTTTCTTCATGCACTAAACGCATTCCCCGTCCGCCGCCGCCAGCGGTTGCTTTAATCATTACGGGATAGCCGATTTCGCGGGCGATCGCTTGCGCTTCTTTTTCATTATCTACCAGTCCCCAACTTCCAGGAACGGTAGGCACTTCCGCTTTTTGCATCGTTTTTTTAGCGGTCGATTTATCGCCCATCGCGCGAATGGCTTCGGGAGAAGGCCCGATAAAGGTTATTTTGTGATCGGCACAAATTTCGGCAAAACGAGCATTTTCAGCGAGAAACCCATAGCCGGGATGAATCGCGGTAGCATTGCGCGTTAGGGCAGCGGCGATGATATTGGGAATGTTGAGATAGCTTTTGCTACTCGGTGGAGGCCCGATGCAGACGCTTTCATCGGCTAGCTGAACGTGAAGAGCGTGGCGGTCTATTGTAGAGTGAACCGCAACGGTGGCAATTCCGAGTTCCTCACAGCTATGCAGAATCCGCAGGGCAATCTCCCCTCGATTAGCAATTAAAATCTTGGAAAATTGCATTGATGTTAACGAGCGCCTCAAGTTTAGATATTTAGTAGGATATCTGGTTTTGAGGACGGAAATTCACTCAACTCGATTAACAATTTCCGATGGCGGGCGATCGCTACTCCACGCCCACCAAACGCGATCGCATTCGCATTGATAGAATTCCTGCCATTTGCGGCGATATTGCTCGTCAATCGCGGGCGCTCGTCTATTGATCCAAACTCGTTTCGCTTTGATGACAGAGGCTTTACAGTTAGGACAGCAAAAATCTAAGGCGTGGACGGCTGTTTCTGTCCAGGTGGGAGGAGTTGGGCTAAAAGCATCCATAAAGGGAAGGGGGAAAGGGGAAGGGGAGACAAGGAAAGTCGAAAGTCGTTGTAGAGACGCTCTCATTTCGCGTCTGTACGAAAGTCGAAAGTCAATTCAAAGTCGCCCATTTGGAAGTCGAAAGTATTAGGACTTGAGGGACTTGAGAGAATATTTACTCTTGAACTTCTGTCAAGACGCGAAATGAGAGCGTCTCTACTTCTGAACTCCTGAACTACTCACTGCTATATTGTTGTCTATTATTTTAGAGATAACAGAAATTTTTGTTTTTGGGTACTTTACTTGATGGCTTGGATGTCATAACGCTCGACTATTTGGCGAATGGCTTCTACTCGATCGCGATACTCGGTTTCATTCAAAACGGGAATGCTCCCTTCCAGAGAAACGCTTTGTAATAGTTCTATCCACGATTTACACCCGCCGTACTCCTGGACATAGGGAATTGTCAAGACAGGAAGTTTATAAACGCGCAATAAAAGCAGGTATAAGGGTTGACGCGGTTTCCAGTTGAAGCGATCGCTAGCTAATCTTTCTTCCCAAATATGATAGGGGAGTAATTGGGCGATCGTCGCTTCTTCGGTTACGGTAAAAACGTCGGTAATTTCTGCCCAACTGCCAATGCGAACGTTTTGGGGATGCCAAAGCGAAGGCATAGGGGTTACTTGTTTTGCGTATTCGGGTTTTAAGAGATGGGGTTTTTGATGTTCGTAGGTGGGATAAAGCAGTACTTGTCTATTTTGTACCTGAAAGTGCCCTTTTTCTTCCCTAATCCCGCCTTTACGCATCAGTAAGATAGTTTGTCCTGCTTCTAAAGCGTTGACCGCAACTGTCCATTCTTTCAAAGCATGATTGGTAGAGATTGTCATTGTAGCAGTATGCTTTTAAGTATAGTGGCTATAATTCAAAGATCGATCGCTCATCCATTCTCAATAAAAAACTTGAAAAGAGCCTAAAAACACGATCGCACCCGTTCCTAACAAACACGCAATACCAGCAATCCCTGCTAGGGGTTGTCCGGCGATTCCCGTCATCCACGCCGCGCCTTTACCCGTATAAGAGAGCAATTTAGCCGAGTCGAGAGAGGATAAACCCCAGATCCATCCTGCATGGAGTCCGCAGGCTAAACCCAAACTGTTATCGTCTACTAATCTAGCTCCCACTAATACCATCCCCATCAACCACAATCCAGGGAGTTGAGGGATTGTTTGTTGGCGCTCCCAAATGAGGTGCAACAGCGCAAAGATGAGGCTAGAAATAATGGCGGCGACGAGTGGGGAATAGTCTTGTCGAAATTCGTCGAACAAAAAGCCGCGAAAAATTAATTCTTCTGTAATGCCAATCCACAATCCCAAAGCGAGTAAGGGAAAAATAAGCGATCGCAACTTTGGCAAATTTTCGCGATGCCATTGCAGCCAACCCAACCATCCTTCGATGGCAAAAACTAGGAGTAATCCCCCTATTCCCAATATCAATCCGATTGAGATAGAGAGAATAAATTGCCCCTGCCAAGTCAATCCATACTCAAAAAAAGAGACTCCCTCAACTTTAGCAGCACCCCAAATAATTAAAGGTGCGATCGCGTATAGCGGAGCTAACAAAGAAAGTTTTAAGGCTGGTGTTAGCGGTTTCGTTGGATTCAGGTTGAGTTTCCAAGCGATAGGAATTGCAATTGGCAACCATGCGATCGTCCACGCTATCAAAAATGCGATCGCCACAATAAAAGAATTTGCTTTCGTTATATTGAATTGAATATTCAAATCGCTTCCCCATTTGAGCGACAAAAAATAACTTAAGTTTCGCGATCGCGGCTAGATTTTTGGTTGCGATCTTTAGAATAAAGTCCCTCTAGATTTGACAAACGCAACTGGCTATCGACCAAACTTGTAGAGGGACTATAGGTCAACAAAACTCAGCTAAAGGAGCGATTGTAGAGGAAGAAAGATTTTATCTCCTCATCTGCTGAAATTCAACAGATTGCTGAGAATTTTTGCTTCCAATACTTGATGAAAAGCCGATTTCCCAAGCTATTCGTTTTCTACAAATAGATACTTGAAGCTTCTTTTGTTTCCTTCACGTCTAAATGTGCTAACGACCGTTCAAGGAGTCTATTATTTAAATTTTCGCAGGCTTTTTTTAGACGCGATCGCGCTCTAAAGCCTTTTGAAATCGGTAATTTTGAGACGAATGACGCTTAATCTTTTTCGGTCAATCGATTATGCGCTTAATGCTTCTTGAGCTTCTTCAGCTTCCATATCTTCGTCAATTTGTTTGAGATGAATATGCTTATATCCGAGCTTGATGACAAACTCATCTCCGGGTTTTAATCCCATTTGCTCGGTGTAGGTCGAACCAATAACAATTTGACCGTTCTTATGAACGCTTACGCGATAAGTAGGTTCCCGTCCGCGTCCGTCTTTAGCGCCTCCTGGCTCTAAAGGAACGCCTTTTGCTGCTAAAACTGCATCATAAAAATCTGTCAAATTAACGCGAACTTGTCCGTCTTTAGAAGAGAAATAGCCGCAGCGCTTTGCTGTTTCTCGACGGGGGAGATGAGATAGCTCTTTTACTTTTTGAAGTAATGCTTTTCCTGTTAAGGGAGTATTAGGGTTTTCACTCATAACGATCTTATGTTCCTTTATTTTTTTACTAATTGTACTTGAGTTTTTGTTGTTACGATTTATCTTATCAAAAATATAACGTTGTCTACTTAATTTTAAAAAAAAATTTTAAGACTTATAAATTTAAGAATAAAATAGTCGAGCGAAGTCTCTTACTAGGATAGATAATAGTCTAAAAAGCCGTTTAGGGTATTTTAAGCGTAAGATAGTTAAAAAAAA
>JALOOL010000111.1 GCA_025454425.1 Hydrococcus sp. Prado102
TTTCGCTTACGTTGCCTAAAACCTAACTTTTTGTCTTGTGATAGATAACCTATAGAAAAAGGCATCTCACAACCCATCACTTGTTCTAAAATACTAAGAGCCATTATTCTCCCTAGTTGAGGAGGAACTGAGTTTCCAATTTGCTTAATACAAACTTGCCGATTACCAACAAGCTCATAGTCATCAGGAATAGTCTGTAAACGTTTTAACTCAGCAACTGAGAATCTGCGATTATCCCAACTAAAAGGACCCGTATATTGTCCTCCTTGTGCTTTAATTGTTCTTACTGGAGTTGTTGGGTCTGCTTTGTAGAGAAAATCAGAAAATTTGGATCGCCAGCTAAAGATTGGGTTAGGATAACCCATCTCTTTTGTATAAAAACTATAGTTAAGTCCAGGCGGAATGTATTCGAGTAAATATCCAAACCGTCCGCCTATTCCCACTTCTACATCTAAAATATTAGCTCCCTCAACCGCTTCACCTGCTGAATAATAAGGCTGTCTATCTAAAGAATCAGGACCATGAGTGGGATAAGGAAATAAATACTCGCCTTCTTTTAATCCAACGATAAATAGACGTTCTCTGTGTTGAGGGACTCCATAGTCAGCCGCATCAAGAATACGATAGTAAATTTGATAACCAACTTCTCTAAAAGCCTCTTGAATTTCCTGCCATGCCTGTCCTCCATTTGCTCCAGTCATTCCATAGACATTCTCGAAAAGAAATCCTTTAGGCTGAAGCATTTTGAGCAAGCGAACATATTCTTGGAAAAGCTTCCCTCTATCATCAGTTGTACCAGCTACTCCAGCCGCTCTACGTCCAGCCGCAGAGAAGGTTTGACAAGGTGGCCCTCCAATAACGAAGTCCACCTTAAAGTCAGATTCAGGAAAATATTTTCTAATATCCAGGCAAATAGGTTTAGAACCCTCTAGCCATTTTCCTGGTGAAGAGTTCTTTTTCAGAGTTTGAACATATTTATTTTCAAGCTCTATCATTTGAATAATTTCAAACCCAGCATCGTGAAAAGCAATATCTAACCCACCACCGCCAGAAAATAAGCTGAGGGTTTTGACGGGAGGGTATCCTTTATATGTAAGCCATCGGCGGAGAGCTTGACCAAACTTGTCAGTCCATGCTGGTTGATATGTCACACCAAGAGTTGCCAAAATTTGCTGAAACGAATTGATGTCCACTAGTTCATGGTTAGGCAAATCTAAAGAAAGAGACAATTGTTTCATTACTTAAAGCGAAAAGTCCTAAAAGATACAATTTTACTTTGTACTGTAATCCCTATGAATGGCGAAACCGATTTAACAACTCCTTTAAAAAATATGCAACCATTGTGCGATCGCAGGATGTTTGTTTTCTGTTCAGTTGACGATATAGACTTTATCAATGGAGAAATATTATATAACCTTAGTAGCTTAAAATATTTTAAAGTCATTATTTTATATATTTATGCAAAATTTTGATGTAGTTGTTGTGGGTACGGGGCCTGCTGGCGGACAATGCGCTAGAATTTTAGCAAAAAAGGGTTGGAAAGTTTTATTAGTAGAACAACACGAAACTTTTTTAGCAAATAACTTTTCTAGCGCCGCTTCTCCAATAGAAATTTTATCCGATTACGATATTCCTTCTCATTGCGTGGGAAGTTATTGGAATAATTTAGCAATTCTCAGTACCAATGTTTCGCGTCATTGGGAATCTTCTGAATCGTTAGGAGTGGTTTTTGATTTTGCTAAATTGAGAGAATATTTAGCTGCGCAAGTAAAAGATAATGGGAGCGAAGTTTGGATGGGATGTCGTTATTTCAAGCATTACCAACAAGGCGATCGCACTACTGTTTTCCTACAACTAAAAAAGCAAAACGAAACGATTTCTGTTTCCACCAAAATCTTAGTCGATGCGACAGGTTTTGCTAGAGCAGTAATGTATCCTTCTAAAAAAGAACGTCCTAGTTTTCTTAAAGGAACTGGAATCGAATATTTATTACGAGTTGATGGGGAAACTTATCAAAAATATTCGCAAACGCTTGTTTTCTTTCTAGGATATTATTGGAGTCCGCAAGGATATTCTTGGATTTTTCCGATGGATGATAACCAACTCAAAGTTGGGAGTGCTATTTATAATGAACCTCACAAAATACTTAAAAAAATTGCTCCTTTAAAAGACTATACAAAACAAATTATTGAAATTTATATTCAACCTAAGAATTATGAAGTTTTAGATATTCATGGTTCGATTATAGAATACTCAAAAGAGCTTGACGATCGCTACTATCAAAATAATCTTATCGCCATTGGAGATACGGTTTCTACAGTTAACTCTTTGGGAGGAGAAGGCATTAGACATGGGTTTAGAGGAGCAGAAATTGCCTGTCAATCTATTAATGCTTATTTAAAAAATGAAATTGATTCCTTTGCTTCCTATCAAAAACAAATGAAAGAAGTTTTTGAGAGAGATTGGAAGCAATGCGATCGCATTAGAAAAAAAGTTTATCTCGAATATAGCGATCGCAAAATAGATTTAGGCGTTGCTTATTTAAAATATTTAAGTATTAACGATTTAATTGATATTCTTTTTTACTACAAATTTGATAAATTTTCCAAAGGATTGTTGAAATATATTTATCTAAAACTTGAATTATTTCTTAAGAAAATCAGTCAGATCGTTACCCATAAAAAGAAATAATAAGTTCTTAGAATTGTGGACACTTCTTGACTAACAAAAAGGGTTAAAGCAGTTAAATTACACGCAAAAGTCAAACAATCTTTTGAATCCCGAAAGTTGATTCATCATCGCTCGCGATCGCATTAATTCTCAATTTTAATACAAACTCGGTTGGATTAAACCTTTGAGCGATCGCGCGTTTTCTTCTTGAGTTAATCCTTTACTTTGAATTAATACGCCGAATCCTCCCAATCCTGCGGGATCGATTAACTGATGAAGCGCGTCGCGACGCTGTAAAACTTGCTGAAAATTGAACTTTCCGCTAGAAAGATCGTTCAAGCGATCGCCTAATCCTAATGCCATTAAAAACAATCCTTGCTGTGTAAATTCTACCTTATGTAAACCGCATAATTCTCCGTAATGTTCTAAAGCGGTAAAATTTACATGAGTGGTGATATCTTGAGTGCCAATATTGATATACGGATCGTTATGACGACGATGCTGATAATAACACTGTAAGGTGCCTCGATTTCGTTGAGGATTATAATAACGTTGGGCATTATAGCCATAATCAATAGTTAATAAATACCCTCGCTTTAACTTAGTAGCAACTGTTTTTAACCAATTCAACGCTAATAAGTTAACTTCAGTTCGATAGCCATCAGAATAAGCAGATGATGGAAAATTCATATCGACTAAATTAAAATATTCTGCTAGTTTCGGCGTAGAAATTTCATCAATAATTTCGATAAATTGATCTTGAGAATATCCAACATAAATCTCTTTTAACTCACCTTCTATTAAAATAATCTGATGAACGGGAAGTGCATCAACCAATTCATTGCTAAAAAGACAACCAACGAGCGATTCTTCTGGAATTTCTTGCCAAGATTTCCAAGAAATTTTTATCTTATTTTCAATCCACGATTTTAATAAATCTTGTTGTCGCTCAATCAACCCCTCAGCCTGTTCGATAATAATATATTCAAGAACTACTAATAGATGGGGAGCGTTTTTTTGTAAATAAGACAAAATATCTAAAGCTAATAATCCCGTTCCCGCACCCATTTCTACTAAACTAAAAGGCGTTGGACATCCTAAAATATGCCAAATATCGACAAATTGTTCTGCTAGCAATTCGCCAAAATCCGAACCCAAAGAAGAAGAAGTAAAAAAATCTCCTTCAGCACCAATTGCTACTTTACCGGATGAGTAATAGCCATACTGAGGATGATATAAAACTAAATCCATATACTCGGTAAACGCGATGTGCTGTTCTGGAGAAGTCGTAATGCGATCGCGAATTATATTAATTAAAGATTGAGAATTAGAAGTTATAGACATATTAATAAAATCTCTAAAATAAAATTAATTTAATCGTAGGGTGGGCATTGCTTATAATAACCTTTGGGTAAGGGTGAAATTATTTTTGGCAATGCCCACCATTTTACGTTTAATCTGAGCTTACCTACGATAAAAAATACCCCACTAGCAGCGGGGTATTTCTTGGGTTTCTAATTACTCTTTAGTTTGGAACTAGCTCAAAAACCTAGCCCAACTTAAGCGGCATCAGTTTCGATGTAAATAAATAACAGACCCATTGTGACAGCAGGCAATAGCCAACAAGTCAAAGGAATCAAAATCCAGGGTAAATATGAAGCTGCGTATGTACCTGTCATTTCCATGTTAAATTCTCCTAAATTTCCAGGATAAAAAAGAAGTCAATTACTATTGCAAAAAAGTGCTTGGCTAGTTAAATAGTCCTCGCATAATCCCATCAACAACGCCCAGATTTTGTAGAAGGAAATAGGCAGTAAAAGCGCCGCCCATACCGCCGACAAAGAAACCTGCCGTAAATTGACTCCAACCATCAGAAGATTTTAGCGCTGTATCGCCAGATCCGATCGCGCGTCCTCCTTGGAAAGAAACAAGACCATAGCTTGCCAAACAAGCTGTAGCAAGAAGAACGATGGTTAACCCGGAGATTAAACCGCCCAGACTAGCAAACTCCGAATCCCGTAAAGGGCCGAGTACGACCCAAGGCCCAATAATAAAATAGCCGTGAGCCATGCCAATCTCCAATCCTCTGAGTAAGGGAGATAGTCCGGGACGATAGGCGGGCAGATTGCCGATAAAAGCATTGGTAAAATCAGAAGCTGAAATAGGGGTGGCTAAATTCCCCGTAAAGGGATCGCCATTATAGGGCTGAACTACTTGCTTATAACCAGATTCAGACATCTGTTTGGATTCTCCTCTATATTAACTAAAGTGATGCTCATTGCAAAACTTAAGATTACATTTTACGCAAGGACAGGGGAGTCCACTGACAAATTTCGTCTCTGCGTTAGAAAAATTCACGATCTCTTCAGGATCGTTCGATAAGGTGAAACGAAGTGCCCTAGAGTGTAAAAATAATTGGGAATCGATACTATCCGAACTAATGACTATGAAACAACTTCTTACTCCACATAACTACAAGCAAAAATTGATACGGTTTATTGCAGGGTCCTTTTTGTCTTTGATTATAGGATTGGGATTAGTCGCAGCACCTGCAAATGCTACGGGAGTTTACGACCTTCCTGCATTGAGTGCTGGATCGTCAACCTGGACGATAGATTTAGCAGATGTTATTAGTAAAGCCAACGAAAGCAAGTTAAATAGCGAATTCAAGCAATTGGCACAAAAAACAGGCAATGAAGTCAGAATGGTAGCCATTCGCCGTCTCGATTTTGATGAAACAATTGATAGTTTCGCTGACAAACTATTTGCTAGCTGGTATTCTACCCCAGCCGAACAAGCCAATCAAACGCTGTTGGTTATGGATACCTTAAGCAATGGTACGGCAATTCGCACCGGAGAAGCCATTAAAAAAATTATGTCCGATGAAATTGCCCAAAGTGTAGCTTCAGAGACGATCGCTATTCCCCTGCGAGAAGGCAGCAAGTACAATCAGGCGTTTTTGGGGGCTGGCGATCGCTTGGTTGCTGTTCTATCCGGTCAAAACGACCCCGGCCCGCCTAGCGAGCAACAAATCAACATTGAGGGAACTTTTACCACTGCTGAAGAAACCGACGATCGCAGTGCTACAGTTTGGGTTGTCGTGCTGTTGGTTTTAGCAACGGCAATTCCGATGGCAACTTATTTTTGGTATGTCGGTTTGCCAGGACGTTAATCTTGAATATATTCCGTCCCGTTAATCAGAGCATACTCAGCCCGCATAAATTCTCGTCCCAAATAAGCAGCATGATCGAACATGGTAAGGGGACAGGGTTGGGTCTGCTCGACTATTTTGACGCAGAGTTCCTTGGCTGTTCTCGCCGTATATAGCGTTTGTGCAGTTCTTTCTACTTTACCTTTGGCAGGAATTACTTTTCCCGTTTCTGGATCGACTGCTAATCCTTGCTCGTTGATTATATTTGTGTAATGTTTGGCACAAATTAATTGAGCTTCGCGATCGAGGTAGATAATAAAATATCCAGCCGGATCGAGGTCGATATGGCGTTTAGAAAGTTCGTTATCGATGGCAGTAATCTTATCGGTTAATTGATTCATCTGATTAATTAAGTAAGCGATCGCATCGTAGGATAAAAATTTGCTCGCGATCGCCCTTACAATTGCAGTGCTTACCTACTTATACAAATTTTACTAAAAACCCTCTTTTTTTGTATTAAAAAATACATTGTTTGTTATCAGAAAATGAAATTCTAGGGAATTGCGCATTGCAACTATGACTATAGCAATTCTCTTTCTGGATGAGATACATGGCTTACAGTTTTAAGGCAGAGGGCTTTTATGAAAGATGTACCTCATGGCTATGAGAAACGCTATATATTTCCTATCGACGTGAAACGAACTCGAATCGAGATGCACGTAAAAACTTATTAAATATCTAACCCAGATATTATATGTTCTGGTGGATATTCTACAACAAATTGGTAAGACACTTCTTGTTTAGAATTAGGAGCCATTGTTAAATTCCATTCTAAAATACCCATTTCTTTAGGTTCTATTTTAGGATGGCTTTGAAGCAAACGTACTTTAATTTTTTCGTCGCGACTGACGGGTAGCTGTTCTGTTAGCTTTAATTGATTAGTTTGTGTCAATAAATTTGTGATTGTTAAGCGATAAGCGAAAGTAATTCGTCTGCGATCGCCAAACAACTTTTTATCAACTTGACGTTCGACTAAATCGCGTTCTATTTTTAATCCTTCGTCGATTCCTAAGTTAATTCTAAACTCTTGTCCTGGAGCAATATTATCTAATTGAGTCGTTCCTACAAACGTATAATCTCGAAAAATATTAGCAACTCCAGGTAACAAAGTAACACCCGTCGCAGGGTTAGTAACAACCGCCTCTAGATACGCAAAACTCACTAAGCGGGGAATGGCAATATATTGAAAATTAGAAGGATATTTGTCTTCAAAAATTGTCACCTGATGAGGCGAACCATCGCTAGGAATATTTCCGCCTCCGCTAATTTGAAAAGTAACGACGCTTCCTGCTTTTGAAACTTGTGCAGTTGCACTTTCAGCTTCAAAAATTTCTGGCGCGGGTGCAGCTATAGTCAGCCTCTTTTTTGTTACTTCTGGAGCGCTGTTTTGCATGCTCATCCCAACCGCAGCAGGCGCAGCAGCATAAACATAAGGAGAATTAACGCTAATATACCAAGGATCGAGTTTCGGCGGTAAAGATCCCAATCCTGGTTTCGCTGTCGAAAGCGTTAAAGGAACATTCGACCAATCTTCGCCTGTTTTTTGGGTGACTTGGGCGAGATATCCTAAATATAGGGTGTTAGTTTGACTATCGACTCGCAAGTCATAAAGTGGTTTCCAGCTAGCGCGATCGACGGTATAAAAGGTTTCTAACTCAAATTCTCCCGCACCAGAAGGCTCGATGGTAACGATAATGCTTAAACTTTTATAAGGACGAGGATTTTGTAGTTGTTGCTTTTGTTTGTTTAAAGCTGCGATCGCGTCGTTTAATTCTTGTTGTTGTCTTTCTAATTCTGCTAGTTGCGAAGCATAATCATTGTAATGCTGTCCGATAAAGTTTAATAAGTCTCCCGTTTCTGTTAGACTAACTCGTTGTCTGGCTAATCCAAAAGAAAAATCTTCGATCGCTTTTTCGCTTAAATCTTTAATAAAATCTCGCTGTACTCGTAAAGAAGCAATTCGATCTACTCCTGTCCGCTGTTGAATTTCTAATGCTTTAATTTCTTCCTCAATCCGAACGAGTTTTTCTTGGGTTGGTTGAGGAACGAATAGCGTTTCGGTACGCACTCCCATCAATCTTACCGCTACCGTTCCTTTTCCCGATACTCTAACGGATTCGGTTTCTAAAGTTTGCGGTATGTCAGCAACGATTAATTCTGTCTCTTCGCCTGTCAGTTGAATCTTACCGCGTCGAATCACTAAAGCGCGATCGCTATAAACGGTAACAGCACTTATTTGAGTCTCGATTGTCTTTTGCATTCGCTTTATAGCTATGGAATCTCCATTATTCCTTCACTAACTAACACCGAACTTCCGCCAACTCGAACCGCTTTTATTTGGTTATTTTCTTTGTCAGCTTCTACGTGAAGGATACTCGGTCTTCCCATCTCAAAACCTTGCTCGACTACCCATTTTAGAGTGCCATCGGTTAGTTTATTCCGTATTCCTAAATATCCTGCTAATGCTGCTGCTGCCGAACCTGTCGCGGGATCTTCTGCAATTCCATATCCAGGATCGAACATTCTCCCTCTAACATCAGATCCTTTTAATTCTGGATCGTAACAAAAAACATAAACTGAAGATGCCCAATAATCAGACAATAATTGTTTCCAGCGTTCTTGGTTCAATTTTACTCGTCCTAATGCAGAGCGATCGCGCAAAGGAATAAATAAGTAAGGCAACCCACAAGAAAACGCTTGCGGCGCATTTTCTCCATCGAGTAGATCGGAAGGTTCTAAAGACAGCATTGAAGCAAGTTCGGCAATAGAAGGCGGTGGCGAACCGAATTCCGGTATTTTTGCCGCAGTTAATTCGCTATAAACGGGTTTGCCTCCTTCGGCGCGAATTTTCACCGGAACAGCGCCTACCCCTTCTTCAAAAATAATCGTTGTTTCGCCTTCTTGTAGTGCAATTTCTGCGATCGCGCCTAAAATATAAGCCGTTCCTACTGTAGGATGTCCGGCAAAGGGAAGTTCGACTGCTGGGGTGAAAATTCGCAGGCGACGGGTTCCTTGAGGAGTTTCGGGAGGAAAGACAAAAACGGTTTCTGAAAGGTTGAATTCTTTGGCGATTTGTTGCATCTGTTCGGGTGTTAACCCTTCTGCTTTGGGCAAAACCGCTAGTTGATTGCCACCAAAGATGCGATCGCTGAATACGTCGGCTGTATAAAATTGATAGCGCATTATTTGAAGATATGTAACTTTTTACATACTTGTATTACAGGAAAACAAAATTTTTATTAAAAAATCAAAGCCTTCTCTTATTATATGTTCTATAGAATTTAGAAATTCTAAACAGAATTATCAAGTTAAATTATAGGCGTGAGATAAGACTACGTGCAAACTTTACTCTTACAACAACTTTGGCGCATCGTTAATGAAACTCAGACCCAAATTGTTTTTGAGCTAAACGATGGAGATTTAGTCGAACAACTAATCACGCAACTCGCTCGTAAAAGACCCCTATCTCCTGAAGAAAATGAGCTAGTGCGCGCTTATTTATACTCTAAAACTACATTAATTCGAGATTTAGCGCACGCCCGTCTATGGCGTTATTAAAGAGTTGGAGGTTAGGAGTTGAGGAGTTCAGTAGTTCAAAGTAGAGACGCGAAATTTCGCGTCTTTACAAAGTTCAAAGTTCAAAGTTCAAAAATAAATATTTTCCCTTGTCTCCAAGAGTCTCCCTGGTCACTGGTCACTGTTTAAGCTGGTCACTGAAAAAGCGATCGCCTTCGTGCATAATTATTATGAGCTAGCTCATATTCAGTTATCAATTTTAACGAGATACTAATTTTAGTGTTTTTTAAGCGATGACTGATGATAAAAACTCTCTCTCAACACCTGAGTTTATCTGCTTTTGAGCTAGAACAATTATTATCTATTCCCTTAGTTAAATTTCTTGAATTGCCTGCTGTAAAGCAACTTTTAGCTGATTTAGATGTTTCTGTTCTCAAACAATCTTTGCCACAAGCCAAAGAAATTTTGGTACAACATTTACCACCTTTTTACAACTGGCTGAAACAAGAATTAGCACTCGATCGAGTCCCAGACAGTCCCGACCATACGACCAAATGGGTAGTCAATTTCCTTAACGATCGAGAAAAATTGACCAATTTAGTTGAATTGCATCGTTCTATTCCGCTTCCAGCATTAGAACTATCTATTCCTCGCTTGGTTGGAGTATTTGACCAAATTCCAGAAGAGAAAATTCGACAAGAATGGCAAAAAGCGATCGCAGCACTTTGTCTCGTTCTCGTCGTTGCTGCGCGTTATGAATCTACTGCCAAAATCGGAAGTATGAGGTAGCGCATATACACAATAAAGCATTTCTGTCAAATTAAAGATAACACCGAATTTAAGGAGTTATTGATATGACTGCAACTCACCTCAAGTTTAAAACTGCTCCCGGACATCAAATCTTAGCTGCGTCTGGTAAAAAAATCCTGCGTCCTGGGGGAAGAAAAGCCACCGAACAACTGTTTCAATTCGCGCAATTTAAACCAGGCGAAACCGTCTTAGAACTTGCTGCTAGTTTTGGCGAAAGCGCGATCGCAATGGCAAAACGTTTCGACGTTCGCGTTGTCGGAATCGAGAAAAATCCCGAAAGTGTTGCAATAGCACGAGAAAATATTCGTGCTGCTGGATTAGAAAGTCAAGTGACCATTATTGAAGGCGATATTTTCCGCCTCGATGCTATTTCCGAAAAGTTTGATTATGTACTAGCTGAAGCGATTCTGACCATGCAATCTCAAGAGGCTAAGCTGAAAGTGCTTCAAGGAATTCGCGATCGCCTAAAACCAAAGGGAAAATTTCTCTCTCACGAACTTCTCGCACGCGACAATGAGGAAGATATTCATCAAACGCTGTCACAGGCAATTCGAGTAAATGCTACTCCGCTATCGCAAGCAGGTTGGCGTAAGGTTTGCGAAGCTGCTGGATTGCAAGTACAGCAAGATAGTACGGGAAAAATGGGTCTGTTAAATCCCGTTCAAATGCTGAAAGATGAAGGATTATTTGGCACGCTGCGCATTTTCTGGAATGTATTAACCAAAGCGCAGATTCGCGAACGAGTTCGACAGATGCGCCGCGCCTTCAAGAAACACGAAGCCGATCTCGGTTATATCGTATTTTGGGCGACTTTTTCAGTTATCAGTGACCAGTGACCAGTGACCAGGGAGACAAGGGAGAATATTAACTGATGTACTCCTCACGCTCTTACTGATTACTGAACTACTGAACTCCTGAACTACTAAATTACTGTTAATTATGAATACTACTGCTACATCCAACTCATCATTTAGCACCTTTTTGCAAGATGCAATTCAATATCCTGAATCTGGCATTCTCAGCAAGGTTTTAGTTAAGGATAACAACTGCCAATACACTCTTTTTTGCTTGGCAAAAGATACTGAATTAGAAGAACATACTGCGACTCGCAATGCTGTTATTACCGTCATTGAAGGAAAAGGAACGCTCGTTTTGGAAGGAAATGCGATCGCGCTGCAACCCGGTACTTTTGTTTTCATGAAAGCTAATGCTCCTCATGCTTTAAAAGCCGAGGAAAATTTAGCTTTTGTCTTGACTTTATCAGAATATTCCCAACCTAATTAGCTTTAATTAACTATGCGATCGCACTAAAAGGAGATAAGTGACTGGGTACAATCGAAAATTTTCCTATCTATTTAGGGAACGGAGAACTATCAATAGCGTCTAAATAAACTGTTTTACCATTTCTAGATTGCTACATTAAAGACGTTTGCTCAAGGTGGATCGATCGAGTAAATTTATTTACCGAGCAGCAATGTTGAAAGCCCCTCGCCTTCAGGCAGGGGATGAAAACGAGCGAACCGTTTAGGTTAGACGGTTTTAACTGTCTTGTTTAATGATACAATTAATCATCAAAGGAGGTGATGAAGTTGTACGGATGCCAGCAAGTTTTATTAAACAAAAATAAAGCTATATTGCCTGTTTTAGAATTTATTTGCTCTGAAGCAAATAAGCTGACTAACTGTGGTATTTATTTAGCTCGTCAACTTTATTTTAAAACTAATAGATATTTAGGAAAATACGATTTAGAAAAAGAATACAAATCTTCAAGTCACTATAGATCGCTTTACTCTCAAGCGGCACAACAAGTTCTTCGCTCAGTCTACGAATCCTTCCAATCTTATCGAGAATTAAAAGCTGCATATGTCCGGGGAGAGTTAGAAAACCTCCCTCGACTACCTAAGTATCGCAGAAAAGGATATGCAGTGGTTAGTTATCCCAAACAAGCCTTAAGACTAATTGGGAAGCAAATTAAAATTCCCTTGGGGAAACAAGTTAAGGCTTGGTTTGGCATAAATAGTTTTTTTATTTTGATGCCAAGCAATCTAAACTTTGCCGAGATCGGAGAACTAAGAATTCTCCCAAGAAATAAATCTTTTTATGCCGAGTTTGTCTATGAGAAGAATGTTGATGCATCCGTAGTAGAGAAGAATAACGTACTCTCGATTGACCCAGGATTAAATAACTGGTTAACCTGCGTTTCTAATGTGGGAACCAGTTTTATTGTTGATGGGCTTCACATCAAGTCGATGAATCGTTGGTATAACAAACAACTGTCAACGATTAAAGATAGAAAGCCACAAGGATTCTGGAACAATAAATTAGCTGCCATCACCGAAAAACGCAATAGACAAATACGTGATGGTATCAACAAAGCCGCCAAAATAGTAATCAATCATTGTTTAGAAAATTATCTTGGAACTGTCATTTTTGGCTGGAATAAAGGCAACAAAACTGAAATAGAATTAGGAAAAAAGACTAATTCTGAGTTTGTACCAATTCCTACAGCCAAACTCAAAGATAGGATTGCTCAACTCTGCGGAGCGTATGGGATTGAGTTTATAGAAACTGAGGAGAGTTATACGAGTAAGTGTTCGTATCTAGATAACGACTTCCTCCCCACTTATGGCAGTGAAAAACCTGCCGCGTGGAAACCAACTGGAAAAAGAACCAAGCGCGGTTTGTATCGAACTGCTTCTAATTGGTATATTAATGCGGATTGCAACGGCGCAAGCAATATAATCCGCAAAGTAAGCACAAACTCAAGCAGTCATAGAAACATCGGTCTTGAGCGAGTGTCTAGGGGCATTTTGACTTGTCCCCAGAGAATAAAGCTCTGGTCAGCTAATAAGAAAACAACGCTTCGCAACAGGTTGAAACCACGTTGCGAAGCCTCCTTATTAGAATCCGCCGCACTTTAAGTCGGCGGAGTAGTCAAATCTCCTATTGCATTTTTAAATAGAAATGGTATTCTTCGCTCCTAAGAGCGATCGCAAACAACAGTTTTAAGAGGAATAGCGTCAGTGACTCGTCAAAACAGTCAAAATAATATTACTAGACTCACCAGAGGATCGTCTCAACCCAATCGCTCGCCTCGTCGTACTCCAGAATCTAAAAAACCTACTCCCTCTCGTTCGAGAGTAGCAAGAATGTCGGGAAAACCTTCTGCATCGAAATCGAATCGCGATCGCTCAAAAACTCTTACTGCTCCCACCAGACCCGTTGCTAGTGAAAAAAAATCTCGTCTGCGCGAACGGCGGCGTTCTGCAAGTCCTTTTGCAACCTTATTACTTTATATCATTCGCTTGTCGATTCTCGGCGTTGGCATTGGCGCGATCGCAGGAACGGTATTAACCGTTATCAAACCCAATTTCTCTTCGGTTGTTAATTCTCCCAAACCCCAAGCTACAACTCCAAAAATCGCTGTGGCTGCATCAAGTCAAGCTTCCAAAACTGACTTGCCATTAACCCAAGAATTACCCGCTCTCAAAACTAAAATCGATGCTTTAGCTGCTAAATATCCCAAATTAGAACCTGGAGCATTTTTTGTCGATTTGGATAATGGCGCTTATGTAAGTGTTAAAGGAGATGCAGTATTTTCTGCCGCTAGTACCATTAAAATTCCCGTTCTGATTGCCTTCTTCCAAGATGTAGACGCGGGTAAAATTCGTCTCGATGAAATGTTAACCATGAAGAAGGAATTAATCGGCGGCGGTTCTGGCGATATGCAGTATCAGCAACCAGGAAAGAAATTCACCGCCCTAGAAACGGCAACGAAAATGAGCGTTATTAGCGATAATACCGCAACGAATATGCTAATCGAACGTCTGGGAGGAAAAGAAGTACTTAACCAGCGTTTTCGAGAATGGGGGTTAGGTTCTACGGTTATTAATAATTGGTTGCCCGATTTAGAAGGCGCGAATACGACAACGCCAAAAGATTTGGCAAATTTACTGGCAAAAGTAGATCGAGGAGAATTAGTATCGACGCGATCGCGCGATCGTGTCATGAAGATCATGCAGGATACTCGTACCAGAACGCTACTACCTCAAGGCTTAGAAAAAGATGCTACCATCGCTCACAAAACAGGCGACATTGGGAAGGTATTGGGAGATGCAGGAATCATCGATATGCCTAACGGCAAGCGCTATATTGGTTCTGTGTTAGTCAAGCGCCCTCACAACGATTACAGTGCCAGAACGCTCGTTCAAGAAATTTCTCGTACTGTTTACCAGCATTTTAAATGGTATTTAGTGCGTCCTAATACTGAATCTGAGGCAATTACCCAACCCAGTCCGCAGAGTACGCCAAATCCTCAGATATAATTAATTTTTGGCTCTTTTTAGGCAAGGGAAAAGGGGAAAATATTGATGAAAATTTCCCTTTTTCCTTATAAGTAAGCAAACATAATTATTTTGTAGTAGTGTGAGCGTCCCGCTCACACGCGAGCATCTTGCTCGCACTACATTTTATATTTAAATATAATGACTTACCTATTTGAAAAATTGACGCTAAAAAGAAGCTCCCCGATAGCGCCTTTCTCGCTTCATAGAATAACGTTGGGCAAATTTAGGAATATCGCCTCGGTGTCCCATTAGAATAACGATATCTCCTGCCTGTAATACAAAAGAATGAGGCGGATTATTGATAATGGAACCGTCAGACTGACGAACGGCGACAACGATGAAAGCCCCTTGACCGCTTACCTCCATCTGGCTTAGCGGTTGATTGACAAAGGTAGAATTATCGGCAATAACTAACTCATCCAACTGAATATTAATTTGAGCGAGTATTTCATTTAAATCTCTACGCCCTTCATCTTCTTGCAAAAAATCTAAAGCGGCCGGATGCGTAATCGTATGCGCAATTCGTTCTGCCCCAATTGTGGCAGGTAAAACGACATGATTAGCGCCTGCTAGTTTTAATTTTTTCTCGGTTGAAGGCAGTTCGCCTCTAGCAATAATTATTAAGTCAGGATTTAGTTCGCGGGCTGTTAAAGTAATAAAAACATTTACAGCATCGTCGGGTAAAACTGTAGCCAAAACTTTTGCCCGTCCTATACCAGAAGATTGTAAGATTCTTTCATCGGTTGCATTGCCTTCAACAAATAAATAGCCTCTCTCTTGCGCCATCGCAATTCGTTCGGAAAAGTTATCGATGATGACAAATGATTGATTTGTTTGCCCAAGTTTTCTGGCTAATAGTTGTCCGATACGTCCATAGCCGCAAATAATAACGTGTTCTCGCAATAATTCAATATCTTTATTCATACGTCTAACTGCTAATGCTTTGTTAATTTCCCCTTCTGTCAACATTTGAACGAATCCGCCAACGGTGTAAACCGCAGAAGAAGTCCCAGCAATAATTACCAAAATTGTAAAAACTCTCAAAGATGGAGTATTGATAGGTCTAACTTCACCAAAGCCTACTCCAAAGATAGTAATCACTACCATATAAAGAGCGTCGAGAAAATTCCACCCGTAGAGCATATAACCCAGTACGGCTATGACTACAGTACCAGCAAAAAAGCTAGCTCCTATGAGAATGCGCTGTAGAGAACTTTGCATGAATTGATGTCATCGAGATTCTTTATGTATACTGCACGATCGCTAGATAATACAGTTTAAAACGATCTATTTGTGGAAATAATACTTGAATTTGGTCGTTGGCATTTCTGCATAAACTTTTTTGGCTATTCGTTAGAATGCGATATAAACAGATGAAAAACGATCTTGAATTTCAGTTTGATGAAACCGATTTATCCTATCGACCTCTTCCCAAAAATAGACTGGTATCGGAGTCAAAGCTGCGTCGCCATCCAAAATATTGCCCAATTTGTCTGAAGAAGTTGGTTAAAAATGCTAAGAGAACTCGTTTAATTAAAAGTTGTGTATCTTGTAAAGCATATCCTTCGCCTTTAAAGCGATGTGCTAAATGCCAAGCACAAGCAATTTGGGAAAATTCTAATGAAGCAGCTTGTCGAGCTTGTGGATCGCATGGAAAAAAGAGTTTAATTATTGCAAGCGATCGCAATAAAAAAG
>JALOOL010000426.1 GCA_025454425.1 Hydrococcus sp. Prado102
TCATGGCATGGGTCAACTTTCTTCTCAACAAACATTTTATAAACGTTGTCAACGAGCGCAAGAAGCAAGGAATCACTAGTATTTCAACTGAGAAAACCTATATTTTATCTCTCGACGAGCTAGATAGAGCTTTACCGATGAAAGAGTCATTTTCAAATGCTCAATTACTGCGTCAATTTTTAGAAGATGACCCAGAAAATCTTTTAAACAACGAACGACTCAGAGAGCGTCCAGAAGTGACATTTCAATTTTTAGCTTTAGCTAAATTTGTAGAAGATCGTACTTGGGATGACATTGCTACCAAGTTAGGGATTTCTCTTCAGACGCTTTCTAGTTTTTTCGATCGCCGCTTGCAGAAATTAATGCCTTATTTCAAGAAATATTTACAGGAATAATTATGGTTGCTCAAAATGATTCAAATCCCTAACAATTTAACGTTTACCGTACCTTTATCCTTTGAAGCGCATTCGCTCGCTCAAGAATGTTGCAAGCAATTGTCCGCTCCTCCTAAAGCCAAGCAGGTTTATCTAAATACTTTAGCCGTGTATGCAGTCGATTTTTACCTTCGCTGTCTGGGATTTAGGACAGATTTGGAACGCAGCGACAGTCGCAATCCTATTTGTCTACAATTTATGGATGTAGCAGATTTATTCGTCGAGGAGCTAGGCAAATTAGAATGTCGTCCCCTACTGTCAGATGCACGAGTTTGTAAAATTCCGCCGGAAGTTCGAGCGGGTAGAATTGGTTATATAGCTGTCGAACTGAATCGATCGCTCAATTGTGCAACGATTTTGGGATTTACACGAACAGCAGTCGCAGAAATCCCTCTAGAACAACTGCGATCGCTTGCCGAGTTTCCAGAATACCTCAATCGAATGCGTCAAGCTGCCTCTACTCAAAAAGCAACAGTAACTCTAAGAAATTGGTTTGAGAATGCTTTTGAGGAAGGATGGCAAACGTTGGAAGCCATTTTAGAGACAAAGCAATTAGCAATAGTTAGAGAAAAAACTCAGTTTCGGATAGATATTAAGCGGGCTAAGGTGTTAGATCTCGGACTGCAACTCGGCGAACAATCTGTAGCGTTGACGATCGCGATTTCTCAGAATGACGATGAGACAGTAAAAGTTCTCGTACAAGTACATCCAATTCGCCCACAAACCTATCTACCTCCAAATCTTAGGTTAATAATGCTCGACGAAAATAACGAAATGCTTCAAGATGAAGTGCGATCGCGAAGTCATGACAACTACATTCAACTCAAAAGATTTGACGGTAAAACTGGAGATAGTTTTAAGATTCAAGTCGCTCTCAATGAGATTAGTATTACTGAAGATTTCATCTTCTGAATGCTACTTAAAAAATCAAAATGAGTAGGTTAGTTGTCATCAATCTAGGTTCGGGAAACTTGCTTGATGGTTGTTCCGAGGTTACGGCTCAAATTTCCCTAGCCCAGAGCGATCGCCATCCCATACAATGTAGGGGCAGTTTGCCTCCCGCACCAGAAATCGAGCGACTCTATAAAACTTGGCAGCTACTTTATAGAGAATTTTATCAACAAGGTTCGGGTTCGACTCGAACCATTAAAATCGAACCTGTAGGCGTGACTCATTTTTCTGAGATAGAATTTCGCGACCTCACTCAACGATTAAAAACCCTTCTCAACGTCTGGCTTAACTCAGAATCATTCCATTCTATCGACCGAAAATTAAGCCGGATACTCAATCCTGCCGATGAAATTCGAGTCATTATCGAAACCAATGATGATTTACTGCGGCGACTCCCTTGGCATTTGTGGAATTTCTTTGAAGATTATCCTTTCTCAGAAATGGCTCTGAGTACTTTAGAGTACGGAAAAGTCAATTCTAAATTGCAAAAAAACCTTGCTAAAGTAAAAATTTTAGCAATTCTGGGCAATAGCAAGGGGATCGATATCCAAACAGACCGCAGAGCGATCGAAGCTTTACCAGGAGCCGACCCAGTTTTTCTAGAATCGCCGCCTCGTCAAGCATTAGACGATCGCCTTTGGGATAAACAGGGTTGGGACATTCTGTTTTTTGCCGGACACAGCCAAACTGAAGAGGAAACTGGAACGGGTCGAATTCATATTAATCCAACCGATAGCTTAACCCTCGACCAACTCAAAAACGCCCTTAACCGAGCGATTAGTTGCGGCTTGAAGCTGGCTATTTTCAATTCTTGCGATGGTTTAGGTTTAGCAAAAGATTTAGCCGATTTGCACATTCCGCAAGTAATTGTTATGCGAGAGCAAGTCCCCGATAAAGTTGCTCAAGAATTTTTCCGACATTTTTTGGAGGCTTTTTCGGGCGGACAATCGTTATATATGGCAGTACGCGAAGCACGGGAAAGGCTAGAAAAACTAGAAGACGAACATCCCTGCGCGACGTGGTTGCCCGTGATTTGTCAAAATCCCGCCACAGAAGTAACAACTTGGCAAGAGTGGTGCGGTCGGCGATCGCAAGAGCTTCCCTATAAAATAAACAAGCTTCCTTTCAAAACTATACTGCCATTAAGTATTGCAGCCACCCTTTTCGTAGTAGGAGTGCGACAGTTAGGGCTGTTGCAAAAATGGGAATTGCAGGCTTTCGATCGCTTCGTGCAACTGAGAACCCAAGAAAATCAAGATCGACGCTTATTAATCGTTACCGTAACCGAACAAGACTTTCAACTTCCAGAACAAAAGCACAGAAAAGGTTCGCTATCAGATTTGGCACTAACTCGCCTCTTAGAAAAACTCGAAGCGTTTCAACCGCGAGCAATTGGTTTAGATATTTATCGCGATTTTCCCGCCAGTCCTACTCAAATAGATTTATCGACTCGCCTGCAAAAAAGTAATAACTTCTTTGCAATTTGTAAAGCCAGCGAAATCGATAAGCCTGGAATCGCACCGCCTCCTGAAGTACCTTTAGAACGTCAAGGCTTTAGCGACATCGTGAAAGACTCTGATGGGATTGTGCGCCGCCATCTGGTCGCCATGCAGCCCGAACCCACATCCCCCTGTACTACACCCTATGCTCTGAGCGCCCAGTTAGCCTTTCATTACCTGGCAAAAGAGGGAATTTCTGCTAGGTATACTCAAACAGGATTGCAGCTAGGCAACGTCGTCCTTAAACGTTTGCCAGAACCCAACAATAAAGACTCAAAAAATCTTTTCTTTGAATACTTACAGACACGTCGAGGCGGCTATCAACAAGTAGATGCGTGGGGCTATCAGATTTTACTCAATTATCGCTCTTATCGCTCTCCTTTAGACATTGCCCCAACTGTTACGCTCGAACAAGTTCTCACAGGTCAGATAAAACCCGAAGCGGTCGAGGATCGGATTGTCCTTATCGGCGTTACTGCTGCTAGCACTGGCGATCTTGTTTCTACTCCTTATAGTACCGAGCGGGAAACTCATCAGCAAATGCCAGGAGTTATTGTTCAGGCACAAATGGTCAGTCAAATTTTAAGTGCAGTTTTGGATGGACGACCGCTTTTATCGGTTTGGACTTTTTGGGAGGAAGTGTTATGGATATGGGGCTGGTCAATGGTAGGAGGAGTTATAGGCTGGCGATCGCATAGAGTGCTGCGAAGAGCGCGATCGCGACTTCATTTGCTCTTAGCATTTACAGTAACACTAGTAATCTTATGCCTTCTTAGCTTTGCTCTGTTCGTCGTACAAGGTCTTTGGGTTCCTCTCGTCCCGTCGGTCTTAGCTTTTAGTTTTACTGGTGGTTGTGTGGTGTTATGCTTTCCATCGTTAAAGCAATAACAAATCTATGAGTAAGACAAAAATAACCTTTCAAAAGATAAAATTTGTCTTTGCAATCGGCTTTGCTGCTGTTTGGGCGATCGCACTAACCCCGATCTGCATAGCGCAAAGACAAGCACCGCCCTTGAATCGCACGCGAATAGAAAAACCACTCATCTTTAATGCACCGCCTCCACCCCCCGATGTTGGGGCACCCACTCAACGTTCTCAGGCTGGAAGTCGCGGCTGGGAACAGACGAACGAGCAATCTGCTTCGACTAACGAAGAAAAGCTTCTTACTGCTTTGGTTCCAGCTTATCAAACGACTGATGATGACTTAGTTTGGGGTTTAACCACTTCCGAGAGTCCTACTTTTTGGTTTTACGTTCCTTATACGCTTACTCCTAAATACGCGATCGAGTTCGTGTTGAAAGACGATCGAGGTAATTATGTTTACAAAAATAAATTTTCTGGAAAAGGAACGCCACCCGGCATTGTCAGTCTTCGCCTTCCGCCGACCGTTTCTTTAAAAAGCGATCGCGAATATGCTTGGTACTTTTTACTGTACTGCGGAGCGAGAGTGCCCGATAACTATATCAATGGATTTATTCGACGAGTCGAACGTCCTAATTTAGAAAAACAATTGCGATCGAAAACGCCGCGAGAGCGTGTTATCTTGTATGCCGAGCAAGGAATTTGGTATGATGCTTTGACCGAACTCGCACAGAGCCACCGCGATCGTCGAGACAATGACAAACTTAATAAGGATTGGACAAGCTTATTACAGTCTGTTGG
>JALOOL010000112.1 GCA_025454425.1 Hydrococcus sp. Prado102
CTAGCTGGCACAACACTGTTAAATGTTAATTTATTGGTCGCAATTCATCCCGACGGCAAGCTACGCTGTGCCGTGGGTCTTCTTGCTCCATTAAGATAATTCTGCTTATCTGGTAGGTGTGGAAAATTCTTTTATCTCTCTCCGCACTTCCCTTCTAAGGACATATTTCTCGTGTAAGAAGAAAACAGTTGTTTTAGTTAATAGAATAAAGAGAAATATAGTATCGGAGTAAAACTCTATGGTACGTCCAATTAGTTTTTTATTAGGATTAGGAGCATTATTGACAATTTGTGCGCATCCAGTGCAAGCAGAACCAGTACAAAGGTCGTCTAATGGTTCTCTCAACACCTTGGAAAGTCGCAGTACAGAAAAGGATGCAGCAGAATTCTTTCCTGGAATTCCGCAGGGTAATGCGCCTTCCTATCCCGAAGGTGCAGTTGGAAACGAGTCGAGACGAGAAACACAATTTAGATTGTTAGGTGAGGATGTTAATGTTAACGTAGGAGACTTTCTCAGAAACGACGATGCTTATTTAGATCCTTCAGCCGCATCTGGAGATGCTCCCGATAGCGAAAAAGTTCGATTCCTCATCAATATAGAGGAATGGAATCGATAATCATATTTTTGTCTTAAAGGATTTAGCTTTCGTTAAATTTTAAACTACCTGCAAATGCAATCTAATTATCGCCTTAACATTTTCAACTAGTTGCAATGGTGTTTTTTAAAGCAACTTGCAAATCTTGCGTTAAACTAGCGACAGCTTGACGGCGATTTTGTTTGTAATCATCCCAACGGTCTGAAACTGATATGGGTTCGCCGATGGTCATTTGTACCTGCTGTTTTCCCAGGCGAGGACGAAAGAACGGATTTCCGCCTTTGATGCGGGTGACGCAATCCCACAATAGCAAAGATGTCTCTGCAAATCGTTCGGCGGTGGGTTTTTCTTGCACGTAGTAACCCGTAACGGCGACAAAGGTTTCCACCAATCGCATATGCCACATTCTTAGGTTAGCTTCTTCTGCAACGCGATCGGCTAATCCGCGTTCGACTGGGGAGATAGTATTAGTGGGTCTAAATTCTTCTCGATAAATACAATCCCATCCTGCTTGTTCTAAACGACGACAGCGGTCAATAACGCTTCCTTTAGGAGGTAAAGCAAAATATTCTTCTGCAACTTTTAGTGCAACATTAAGTAAATTCTGCAATCGCATTGAAAATGTTACCTCATCGCTTTCTGTTGTCGGTTGAGGTAAGGCTTGATGGTAAAACTCGCGATAAAATTCTTCCATCAGCGATAAAAGTCGTTCTCCCAAGCAATAAAGTCTTTCAAAAAAGATTTTTTCATCTGATGTTGTGGTATGGCGAGGCGTTAAACCCGTGTTTATTTCGAGTTGCGTCAGCAGTTGTTCGATTTCTTTCCAGGGTGGAGTTAGGTAACGATACTGAATCCCGATAGGAATAATGATGACCTTTTCGGAACGTTGCGCTTTTTGTAAATCTTCAACACACCAAAAACCGAGTTGGGGGATTCCTGGTTCTATAGGACTTACGATCTCATTATGACCGTTAGTTGCTCCTTCTGGTGCGGCTGCTATGGGAAATTGACCTTCTGCAAACAACTGACGCGCCGATCGCAATCCCATCAAATCCAGTTTACCGCGCACGATGGGAGTACCGCCTAGTTGAGAGTATAGCCATCCTACCTTAGAACCCGCCCAAAGGGGAATGCCGCGATCGTAGATAAAATGCGCGTGAGTGGGAGTTTGTAGCGAAATTCCCTGTTTTCGCGCCACTTGTGGCAGTAATTTCCACAAAAGATAAGTCATGCAATAGGGGTCGTCGGTGTTAGGATGGCGAAATGCCATTAAGAAACGAATTTTTTCTTGTTGAAACTGATGGTAGAGATCGGCTAAAACTTCAACGCGATCGGCTTGAATATTAACAATATTCGTCTTCCATTGCAACCAAAATGGCGCGACGAGTTGCAAACCTTTCAAAACGAGGGGATTGAAAGAAGGTGGAATAAAATCTAGGGGAGGTTGTGCGCGGAAGGCGCGATCGCTCATAATTTAAATTTAATTTAACTAAATATTTGTATCAGCCAACGGTTAATCTGTCCGTCATCTTCTGTTTGAGATCGTCTTAAAGCTTCTTCTACTATAGCTATTTCTAATCCAGGCAAAACACGCGATTCTTGAATTTCTCTACTATTTCCTTGAGAAATTTCAAAGGCGATTACATCGCTAGCTTTTACATCAACAACCCAATATTCTTGTACGCCTATTCCTTCGTAGAGTAGTTTTTTTCTATTTAAATCGTCGTTTAGAGAAGTAGCAGCGATTTCTATAACTAATGCTGGCGCACCAAACTCATTAATATCGATGGGAGAATTATTTTTTGGTGGAAATCTAAAATCAGAACCTATGTAAAATGATATATCTGGCTGCGCTTCAGCTACTCCAGTTTTCCTTAAACTTACATTAGTATATTCTTTAATCCGAATTTGCTTAAGGGTAGCAAACAAACTAACAACCTTAGAAGTAACACTATTATTACTAGCATGACCGGAACCGAGTGGTGTCATTTCAATCCTTAAATCGCCGCGATCGTAATAAAATTTACCACGTTCGTAAGTATCATCCTCAGCATAAGCAAGAAATTCTTCCCAACTCGCTTTTACCCAAGTATCGGTTAATAAATTTTCTACAATAGAGAAATCGCTCATTTTTTTATCTCAATTAACTAAAAATTTGTATCAACCAGCGAGTAATTTGACCGTCATCTTCAGTCTGACTTCGTTGTATGGCTTCATTTACTACAGACATTTCTAATTCAGGTAAAACTTTTGATTCCTGAATTCTTTTACTATATCCCTGAGAAATTTCAAAGGCAATTACATCAAGAGTTTTTACATCAAATACCCAATATTCTTTAACTCCTAAATGTTCGTATAATAATCTTTTTCTTCCTAAATCGTCGTTAAGAGTAGTTGCAGCTATTTCTATAACTAACGTAGGCGGATCGAATTGGTTTAAATCGATTGGTGAATTATTTCTAGGCGGTAAATTAAAATTGTCACCCAAGTAAAAAGCGAGATCGGGTTGTGCTTCTGTTACTCCTGCTTTACGCAAGCTAACATTTACTAATCCTTTTACTTTAATTTGTTTGATTGCCGCAAATAAATTGACAACATTAGAAAGGATATTCTTATCTCGACTGTGACTAAAACCAATGGGAGCCATTTCAATCCTCAATTCGCCGCGATCGTAATAAAATCTACCATATTCATAGGTATCATCCTCAGCATAAGCGAGAAACTCTTCCCAACTCGCTTTTACCCAAGTATCGGTTAATAAATCTTTGATAATGAAAGAATTACTCATCTTTTTTCACCTCGATTATCTCGGTATATTCAAACTCATTAGCACTTTGCTTAACTAAAGGATAACGCTTACCATAACGCGCGATCGCATCTTCTTCGCAATCGGTTTTAGGAGAGTGATAAACTAATACGTATTCTCTTCCGATATAATCGTTAATTTCTTCTTCTAATTCGCCTCGCCACTGAGTTTTAGTAACTAAAACCAGCAATTGATTGGCGAGTTGAGGAATCGATTTAGCGACTTGTTTTCTATAAATCTCATCTAAACTTCCAAAAGGTGAATCCATGACAATTGGAAAGGTACTGCTATCTGGCCCCATTAGCGTATTTTTGTGACTCCATTCTCTTACTCGGTCAATAATTCCCCCAATAAACGATAAGCTGAGGATTTGATTTTCCCCAGTGGAAGCTGCAACGGGAACCGCAATTCCTGAAGTATTTTCTATCAAAGTTAGCTCGTAATCTTCGCTTATTCTAGGGATATAAGGCGTGAATGAAATTGAATTAAAGATTTCTTGAACTCGCTTTTCTAAAGAGAGGCGAAACTGTTTTTCCAAACGATTTTTGACTTCGATTAATCGCGCGATCGCATCTTGCGTTGCATCCATTCTTCGACGAGCAAGGATTTGTTTCTCTTCTTTTGTTTTTTGTTTGATAACCTGTTTGGCGATCTCTTCAATTTGTTTTTCAATCGTTTCTATTTGATGTTGATTCGCTCCCTGTTCTAAAATCATTTCTTTAATCGTATCTTCTAACTCATCTGCTTGCTTTTGTAGTGCTTTAATATCTTCATCGGGATAATGTCTAAATTTGTTTCTCAAATCGTCTAATTCATTTTCGACTTGTGCTAATTCGGTTCTAAAACGATTGATTTTAACTTGTTCTAGATCGACTTCTTGCCAAAAATCTGAAGCTTGTTTTTCAATTGCGATCGCTTTCGACTCTAAACGAATAGCTGACTCTTCAATATCTGCCATTCCCGCTCGATTCATCCATTCTTGAACCTGTTGATAAGGATCGCTTCCTTCGGTTAATTCAAGACCACAAATACAACGATTTCTATCTAATAATTGTTGAATAAATTGTTGTTTTATTCCGCTAGGTAACTCGCCTTTATTACGAAGTTCTTCGATAAAAATATGGAATTGTGAAATAATATCAGTTAGAAAAATACTATATCCTTGACTAGAGAGCGATCGCTTTATCTTCTTTTTCGCTTCCAATAAATTCTCTCTCAGCGTAACTTCTTGTTTCTCTAACTTCTCTTTTAATTGTTTTAACTCTTCTGCTCCGCCTAATTCCAATAAACGATTAGAGAGACTTTTTTTTAACTGTTCTTGTTGTTCTAAAGTTAAAATAACTTCTTGCTGTCGTTGACTTAATTTTTCTTTTTCTTGCTCTAATTTTGATTGTGCTTGCAGAAGTTTTTTAGTTTCTAGATCGCCAATCTCTTTTAACTCGTCTTGTAAAGCTTTTTTAGCTTTTTTCAAATGTTCGATCGCGCGATCCAAAACCTTAACGCCTAATAACTCTTTAGTATCTTCAGCAATATTACTCTTTTCACTCGCTCGAAAAATATGGTCGATATGTTCGCCATCAAAAAAGAAATATTGATGTAAACTTTCAGGAAGTATTCTATTAATAATTTCGTCGGGTTGTTGCATGGGAGGATACCAACGTCCATCATCCCCCGCTACCAACATAAAAAACTTATTTTGACTGTATTGAATCTTATTATCCTTATCGCGACAAGCATAACATTTACGCTTTACTTGATAGCGTTTATTCTCATGCTCGAATTGAACTTCCACCCAACAATCAACCGATACCCCTATCTCTGCTTCATTAATCGCTCGTTTATTAACTAATAAATGAGGAGAAGAAAAAGCCGCCGTAAACTTTTCATAAAGCACCCAAGTAAACGCATTAAGAATAGTTGTTTTTCCCGCTCCATTATTCCCATGAATAATCGTCGTATTTTGTTTTCCAGAAGCCAGAATTATTTCGGGAGTTTTACCATAAAATTGCCGAAAATTACATAACTTAATCGATAAAAGCTTCATCCTAACTCTGCGTCTCTGCGCCTCTGCGTGAGATAATAAAAACCATGTATTAGCTATATTGACTCAATAATATTACTGAATAACTTCTTTCACAATTCTAAGAACATCATCATTAATATTACGAGGAGCCTTTAAATACAACTTATCTTTCTCCAGTTGTAATACCTTTTCAATGATTTGTCGAACTTCTGGAGGTGCATTAACAATAGGTTCTTGAACGCGATCGATATTCGTGTCATTATTCATAAGTAGTACGAGCATCTTGCTCGTTAATCTCTTGTTATTTATTTTGACGAACTTGTTCGCGAAATTCCAAAATAGCTTCTAATGTATCGGTGCGAACTACATATCGAGCTAATAATGTTAAATCTAAATTGGGTAATAACTCGCTAGTAGTAATTTGTTCGTATTCATCGCCTCGCAAATGATAAAGAGAAAACCGCTCGTTTTGCCAAAACCAAACTTCTTTTACACCTAGCTTTTTGTAAACAGCTAATTTATTGATACCGCCACTCGTTACGACTACCTCAATGGCAAGATCGGGAAACTCTTTATCCATTCCTATACAATAAGATTCATCGGGTTCTGTACCGCCTTGTTTGTCTTCCTTACGAAATGTTGTCGAACCCAGTCCCCAAAAAGGAATTCGCGTTTCTTGAAAATAAGCTTCCAGAAACATCCCAATATTCTTTTTTCTACGTTCGTGGGGACGACTTGGAGACATAATTTCTAGCGTGCCTTCTAAATAAGTTACTCGATACCGAAGACTATCGCCAAGTCGAGCGAGTAACGCTTCATACTGTTCCCAACTGACTCCAGTAGTTGTAAATCTTTCTTCTGGATCGACTATTTGAGACTCAAATTCATCAATAATATCTTTAAGAAATATTGAAGTCATATTTATCTAGTGCGATAGTGATAAGACTAAATATAAAAAGCGTGCGATCGCAGCACATGATAAAACAATAATTATCCAACCATACAATCTATCAATGAGAGTAAATGGAAGGAATTGTTTTTTCATATAAACACAGGGTATTTTTATTTTATTGTGAGAAATTGTCGTTTCGCCTAAAATCTGATATCCCAACGCCTGGTAAAAATTGATTGCTGTAAGCGATGATAAAACTAATAAAGACTTGATTTTTCGTTGAATTGCTTCTTGTTCGATCGCAAACATTAACTGCTTTCCAACACTTCGACGCACAAAATCGGGATGTACGAAAACTGCATCAATTATCCGAAAAATTCGGTTTAAAATGGCAAAACCAATTATTTTTCCCTCATATTCAGCTACAAAGGTAATTGCTCCCATCCGAAATTGATTTAGTCTATAATTTCTTTCGATTATGGCTTCTATCTGTCTGCGATCGTAGTCTTTAGCAGTTAAAATCCGTAGAGATTTAGTTTGTAATTGAAGTAAAGTATTAATTTCATCGGGTTTCGTCAGTCGAATAGTGACGAAAAGTTGAGTTTTTGAAAAATTGTCTCCTTGGTTTTGCTGCTCATCCTCGCTCATAAATGACAATACTATAAAAATTGTTGCTTCATAGTATTAGGATGCCCAAGGAGACTTAATATTTAACTATCCCCTCCCAACTTGAGCGAATATTTCTGCTAAAATCTCTCCCGCACCTGCATCGCGTACTCGAATCGCTAAATCGCGTCCCAACTGTTCCGCATCGCTGGGTTTACCACTAATGGTATCTTTGATGAGTGTTTGACCGTCTAAACTTGCAACCATTCCGGTCAAGGTAAGGGTATCGCCTTCAATTTTGGTGTTAACGCCGATGGGAACCTGACATCCCCCTTCTAATTCTCTCAAGAAAGAGCGTTCTGCGTAACAGCGATCGCGCGTTTCGGGATGTTCTAATACTTTTAATACCTCTAAAACCTCTGCGTCATCGCCGCGACATTCGATTCCTAACGCGCCTTGTCCGACCGCATGAAGCGAGATTTCAGCAGGGATGACTTGATGGATGCGATCGCCCATTCCCAATCGTTGCAACCCTGCAACGGCTAAAATAATAGCATCGTACTCTCCAGCGTCGAGTTTAGCGAGTCTAGTGTTGACGTTTCCTCGCACATCTTTAAAGGTAAGATGGGGATAATGATGGCGCAATTGTGCTAGGCGACGCAGCGAAGAAGTACCAATGACAGCGCCTTCTGGAAGCGTATCTAATTGTTTATCTTTATTCTTTTCGTTGACGACTAACGCATCGGCGGGATCTACTCTTTCGGTAACGCAACCTAAAATTAAACCTTCGGGTAACTTTGTCGGTAAATCTTTGAGAGAATGAACCGCGAGATCGATCTGTTTGTCGATCATTCCGACTTCGAGTTCTTTAGTAAAGAGTCCTTTATCTCCGATTTTAGCAAGCGCGACATCAAGAATTTTGTCGCCTTGGGTACTCATGGTTTCAACGTCAAACTGTCTATTAGGGTAGTGTTTTTGAAGTTCCTCTTGTACCCAATAGGTTTGAACGAGAGCGAGTTGACTTTTGCGAGAACCAATGCGGATAGTGCGAGCAGGACTAGAAACGGTCATAAAAGTTTTTCTTATCTAAGCTTAAAATAGTGACTCAATCTAGGGTATCGTAGTGCTTGACCCCAGTTAATAGCTTATTCAGTTCCTTCGCCAAATAGTTACATCTTGTAATAATTTTAGGGGAACGGGGAAAAGTCGAAAGTCGAAAGTCGAAAGTCGAAAGTCGAAAGTCGTAGAGACGCGATATATCGCGTCTGTACAAAATTCTTCCTTGTCTCCCTGGTCACTGGTCACTGCTAGGGCGCACGCCATGCGCCCCTACAAGTCACTGTAAAGATGCCCTAACGGACATTTTATTTCATCGCGATCGCATTTCTGTCCTAAATGTGGAGTGCCAATTCCACATTATCAATCTAATGACGCGATCGCCCCTAAACAGAATTGACCGAGTAAAATTTCTTTAATGACTTGATAAAAACCCAACCAATTTGTTCTGGGTCTTTCTTCATGCTCCATTGTGTAAAATCGGGTTGAGAAGACCTTACATTTAATGCTTGCGCAGATACCCCCAAACGCCGAGCAAGTGCTAAATTATTTAGTTTAAGCGTCTCGCCAACACGAGCGACAGTATGCGTAATTGTATCGTTCTTTTGTGCTTCTATCCCAGCAGAAGTAGAAGCGGATTCTTGAGTAGGTGAAATTTTTTCATTTGAAGAAGTCTGTTCGCTTGCAATTTCATTTGGCGATGCTTCCCCCATTTGAGGATTTTCTAGCGGCGCTTCACTTTCTTTTGTTTCGATAGGTTCGGGTATATTCGTTTCGCCGATTCCATTTGGCGATAGTTTTTCCGCTTGATGAGTTGTTTGTGGTTGTGTCAATGCAATAGATTCAGGCGCACTAGTTTCGCTAAGTTCCTCCGCTTGAGAAGTTTCTAGCGATGCTACACTTGCTGTTGTCTCAACAAGTTCGGGTTGTTCGATCGCTTCTTGTGACTCAGCAACAATTTCTTTATCTGTTTTGTTAGTTTGTACGTCTGGCGATTTTGAGTCAAACTTTAGAAAGACTACATTGTTAGGAGTCGATTCCTCAACAGCCAAATTTGCTTCATCGATTGTATGGTCTGCTTGTGCGATCGTTTCCAAAATCTTTTTTTTGGCTTCTGTTTCGGATATTGTCTTAGTGCTATAGGTAATCGCGATCGAACTCGCTAGCGGATTTATCCGAACGCTAGTAACAAATCGCAATACTTTTAGTTCTCCATCAACCCGATCGGCATAATTAGAATCGTTGTTCAGACGCGGAATCCGCAACCGCAGACGACCGGAAATAGCACTAATAATTTGAATATCCATTGCACACTGATTATGTCAAACCATTTATATGAGTATATCTGAACGACTTTAATACAAACACTTAACTTAACTTCTATTAAAGTTAGGATTTACTAATCATTCACTTTTTCTTCATCTTTAATCTGATGAATAGATTCAAATCAATCCTCTTTTTAATCGCTTTATCCATAGCTGTTTCCTCATTTTTAAAAGAAAGCTACGCCTATGAAAACCCTATGCCGATCCCGCCTAATCTTGTCGTCGCTCAAGATTTGAAAAAATTAATCGAACAAGCTAATCTAGCTTATGAATCGGGGAATTATGTCGAAGCTGAAGCAATTTGGCGACGAGCAATCCAACTCAAACCCGATTTAGCGGAAGCATACAACAATCTTGGTTTGGCGCTAGGACAACAAGGAGAACTCGCTCGCGCGATCGCAGCCTACCAAAAAGCCATACAACTCGATCCTAATTTATCCGTCGCTTACTACAACCTCGGTTTAGTATTAGGAGAGCAAGGAGAAATCGATCGCGCGATCGCAGCTTATCAAAAAGCCATCCAACTCAACCCAACCTGGGCTACCGCCTATAATAATCTCGGTTTGGTATTAGGAGAACAAGGAGAACTCGATCGCGCGATCGCAGCGTTTCAAAAAGCCATCCAACTCAATCCTAAATTAGCTGAATCTTACAATAATCTCGGTCTGATCTTTGGGAAAAAAGACAACCTCGACGAAGCGATTAGCGCCTTCCAAAAAGCCATCGAAGTTAATCCTAACTTAGTCGAAGCGCATAATAATCTCGGTCTAGCATTAGAAGAACAAGACAAACCAGAAGAAGCGATTGCAGCGTTTCAAAAAGCGATCCAAATCGACCCCGATTTTGCTGAAGCTTACAACAATCTCGGTTTAGCACTCAAAGAACAAGGAAAACTAACAGAAGCGATCGCCAACTATCAAAAAGCGATCCAAATCGATCCCGATTATACAAGCGTATACAACAATTTAGGCATGGCGCTGTATCAACAGAAACAATTACCAAGTGCGATCGCAGCGTTTCAAAAAGCTATCCAACTCGATCCAAACTGGGCTGTACCTTACAATAGCCTTGGTTTAGCATTGGGAGAACAGAACAAATGGGAAGACGCGATCGCAGCTTATCAAAAAGCCATCCAACTCGATCCTAAGTATGCAGAAGCTTATTCTAATATGGGCGTTGCGTTAGGCGAACAGGGAAAACTCGAAGACGCGATCGAAACTTTTGAGCGAGCGATCGCGATCGATCCCAATCTAGCTGTTGCTTACAACAATTTAGGACTATCTTTCTATCAAGAAGGAAAGTTGGAAGAATCTGTTGCAGCTTACGAACAAGCGATCGCGATCGATCCTAATTATGTAGAAGCAAAAAACAATCTCGCCAGAGTTAAAAGAGAGTTGCAATGGCGAAAAGTTCCAGCTAACGAACCACAAGAATAAAAATTGTGACGCTTTCATTTAATCCGCCAAGAAATTAATTTCCCGGCGGCTAATGCAACTGCTGCAACTCAGTAAACTTATTAATATAAAGCAAAAATTGATGATAATTCGTTAGGTTTTACCGCACCTTTTTCTGTAATAATACCAGTAATTAAATGAGCGGGAGTTACATCAAAGGCTGGATTATAAAACTCTACACCTGTCGGACAAATAACCGTTTCTCCGACTTGATAAATTTCTGAGGGATGACGTTCTTCAATAGGAATTAAATTGCCATTTGGCAAGTCCATATCGATAGTAGAAAGTGGTGCTGCAACATAAAAAGGAACGTCGTGCATTTTGGCAACAACAGCAAGAGAATAAGTGCCAATTTTATTAGCTGTATCGCCATTAGCTGCAATGCGATCTGCCCCAACAATCACCGCATCGATCGCGTTTTGTTTCATACAATGCGCCGCCATACTATCAGCAATCACAGTCACGGGAATCCCTTCTTGCACGCATTCCCAAGCGGTTAATTTTGCTCCTTGGAGGCGAGGACGAGTTTCATCGGCATAAACCCTCGCCAGTCGCCCCGCACTCCACGCCGAACGAATTACGCCAAGTGCCGTACCGTATCCCGCCGTTGCTAGCGATCCCGTATTGCAGTGCGTGAGAATGGTAAGTTTATCGGGGCTATTCGGTAAAACTGACAATCCATTATCGCCGATCGCTTTACAAGTTTGTAAGTCTTCTGATTGGATATTTTGAGCAGTATTAAACAAACAAGCTTGAATTTCTTCGACTGTGCCAAGCGTTTCATAAGCAGTTTTGAGCATTCGAGAAATCGCCCAAAATAAATTAACTGCTGTAGGACGAGTTTGGCGCAACTGAGTCGCGATCGCTTCTAGTTGTTTTAAGAATACATCGCGATCGCTCGTTTGAATCTCTTTTGCTCCTAGATACATTCCATAAGCAGCAGCAACGCCTATTGCTGGCGCACCTCGCACGATCATCGTTCTAATTGCCTGTGCCATATCGTCGCAACGATGAATTTCCACAACTTCATATTCGCCAGGAAGTCGGGTTTGGTCGATAAGCAGAACTTTATCTTGATGCCAGCGAACGGGATAAATTTGAGTAGTAGAAGAAATCATAGGTGAAGTTAATTTAGTCGCACAAACTCTAGTCTAAGATGACTGCAACAAAATTAGTGGAGCGATCGCGCCAAAAGTTATTGGACGGGTTGGGCGATCGCAGGGAAGGTGAATCGCCATTCGGTTATTAATGCAGTTTCTGAAACGTTGAAGTTTGAGAGTTGGCTTCAAACCAACCCAGAAAAATTTCTCAATCTTTTTAGTTCATAAAGTTGCCAACCATTCCTGACGCAACTTGGCGATCGCCTGCTCTTTTTTCTTTGCCTCGATTTCAATCCAAGGAACGTTTTTATAAGAACTCGGCATCGCTGTAATTAAGTCGCTATGCTTGGAATCTGCAAAAGATTCGCTACCGTTAGAGATGTGAACGAGTTGCCATTCTGGATTTGCCCAAGTTTGGCGAGATGCCAAGACCATCTCGCCAACGCTAGGATCTTCGTAAGAATCGAGATGTTCTTTAATGACGTGATGGTGGGCGTCGAATACCATCGGGATTTCTGCGGCTTGACAGATGGCTAGAATATCTTGAGAGCTATAGGTATATTCGTCATTTTCCAGGGTTAAACGCGAGCGAATGGCATCGGGTAAATCGCGAATAACTTGTATTAATCTCTCGGCGCGATCGCCCTTTCCTCCGTGGATATTCATTAGCGCCCACGGAGATCGCGGCTGTCCTAATAAGTCTAAAATACGAGCGTGCATGGCGAGAATCTTGATACTATTCTCGATTACTTCAGCGCGATCGCTACTTAAGACGACAAATTGGTCGGGATGAAAGACCAATCGAATTCCTAACGCTTGCGCCTGCATTCCCACAGCTTTGATTTTGTGTACCATGGTACACAAAATTGCTTCTCCGATTGGATCGTCAGCAAAAGGAAACAACCCTGAAGGCATTCGATAAAGACGGATATCCTCGCGATCGCAAAATTCAATACCCAGCTTGAGGCGACGCAAATTTTCTTCGTATAACGCTTGCAACACTCTTTCTTGCTCGTTTATTGGCAACTGCAACAAACGCTTGCGAGTTATCGTCTTAAAACGTACCTCATCGGAAGCGGTAATGCACACCAATCCTAATTTAGGAGGACTTGACGAATTGCCATTCCAAGACTTCGATTGGGGCATCTTTGAGCGCTGCTTTGAGGGCGGCATTATCTTTAAACTTCAATTCTGATAAGTGAGTAGTTTCTAAGTTGACAGTAAACTTGTCTTTTTCAAAAGGCCACGGCTCGACGGTAACATGTCCGTCATTAAACTGTTTTACGTCGTAGCGTTGGTTGTCCAGACGCGAAGTAATTTCTAGAGCGCGTTCGTCGGCGGGTAACTTTTGCTGACATAAAATTAGCGATAGGCGATCGCACCAGTGCATAAATTGATAAGCGCGATCGGCTTCTTCTTTTTTAATTCCCAATGCTTTGCGCCACTTCTGTTGCTTCTCTATTTCGCTATCTAGGAACTTATCCCACTCAGATGATGTGCCGCGCCTATTTTCATTAAGCAAACAGATGTGCATAGATACTAACATCGCTACCCATCGCCCCCGATGTTGAGCGCCATCGACTAATTTAGCCAACTGCTCGATAGAAGACTCTGTATCTAGCATAAAATCTAAAGGCGCACCTGCATCAGTTAGTTGAGCATCTTCCCATTCTTTTTCTAAATCGTCGTGGTGAGAAATTGCTGCTATTGTTTCAAAAAAACGAGTTGGAACCGTAGTTTTATCCCACTGTCCTCCAATTTGAGCCGCCAGTAAAGCGTGTGCCCTATGGTAAATAATTTCCCAACCTTGTTTGGTTTGATTGACAATCATAGCTCGTTTTTTTCTTCTTTTAAAGATTTCCAATAAGGTTTCAGTAATAGCCAAGCGACAAAAAGCACGATCGCTACTGATAGTTGTAACCAATCGAGTGCAGAAGTATGAGTGCCCGAAAATATCGCGATCGCCTTATCGCAAATTTCAAATAACCAACACAGATTCCCAAATAGCCAAATTCCGTTTCTTGACTTGATTACAACTTTGTCCACTGCTGAGGTGTCAATGGGATCTTGCGGCGAGTAGTCGTCGTACATAGTTCGCTCGGAAAGAAAAAACATTTACTGATGCACATACATAGTAGTGCTACATCTGAGTATAAGATTTAATAAATCTTTGCAACTATATCTTTAGTATTGTTTTGCGAATGGTGATTGGGAAAAGGGGAAAGGGAGACAAGGAGACAAGGGGGACAAGGTGGACAAGGTAGACAAGGGAGACAAGGTAGACAAGGGAGACAAGGAAGACAAGGAAGACAAGGAAGACAAGGAAGACAAGGGAGAATTGTTAGTTTCACCTTCTGCCTTCTGCCCTCTGCCTTCTTAATTTCGACTTTCGACTTTCGACTTTCGACTTCGTTTATATATGGGTTTGGCGTTTGCAGCACTATCGAGCTTTGGATCTTGGTATTACTCGGATAAAGCCGCACTTGCTGCTTATAAGGTAACGTGGGAGTGTAATGTAGGGGCGCAAAGAAACTGCTGCCCAGGAATATTGGAAGGTGTGGGTAGAGGGAAAATCGAATAAATCAGAGTTTTAATCAGGAATAAGCGAAATCCTTGAAAGCATCGAGTATTTTACTGATTTTTCTCTTTTAAATAGTAATTTTGCGGAATAATTTGCATTTTTTCAAAACTCGTTATTGACTGATAAAGTTTTTGTGCAAGGGCTGCATTTGCCTTATCGCTCAGGTGTATTGCATCAGAGAAAGTTGGTGTGGGAAAACTTTTATCGAGTTGATAGAAATTGAGGACTTTAATGTTATTAGGGAAGGTTTTAGCTAACTGTTGATTTGCCTGCACAAACTTTTCATATGCTTTGGGCATCTTTTGGGTATAATCTTGCCCTAATTGCTCTCGAATGGCTTTTTCTTGAGGGGATAATTGTTCGGGCGGACGACCTGTAATTTCTGGTTGAAGCGCTAAGATAACGGGAATTCCGGCTTTAGTAGATAAATTAATCAGTTGTTTTTGATTTTCTTGATATCGCTCCCTCCGACGAGTTAATTCAGCCGCATCAGAGGGTAAAGATTGAGCGAGTGATTTGTTGTTAGGATTGACAACGAGGCTTTTTTGAGTAATGTTTGGCTCGGATTTGGAGACAAACGAATGTACTGTATTAATCAGATAAGAAGACTTAGACAATTGTTCTATCGATTGACCGATAGAAGCGCGAAAATGTGCTGAAGCATCTCCCAAAAACTCATCGACACGAGGAACTTCTTGTTGAGTTTCGCTACTGGATAACATTAAATCGGCATAGCCATCCAAAACAACGATCGCGTCGGGTTGATAGGGTAAAATTTGCAATGCTAACTGTGCTAATTGATTGCCAGACGCATAACCGGGAACTGCTGCATTAATAACGCGATACTGACCTTCTCGAATTTTAGGGGCTAGTCCGACAAGTTTCTCGCGAGAGGGCACAAAAAAAGGAAAGATATCTGGACGATATTTATCGGGATTGCGTTTTTGTTGGGCTACTCTTTGTTGGAGAAGCGTTTCTAATCGCTCGGCGATGGTTTGCTCGTTTTTTTGATTCCATTGACCAAATGCAGTCGAGCCACCCAAAATAAAAATGCGAATTTCATTTTTCGGCTTCACTATAGGAAGCGATTCTTGATCGCGGAAACCTTGGGGGTTGATTTGTAGAAACTGGTTTTTTTGTCCTATTAATTGATAGCCTACTGAACTATTGCGTTCGACCGCTAAGCTGCCGAGATTGTCAACCCCTTCGACTGGTCGCTCGTTTTTAGTTAAAAATTTCAGACTGTAGGCATTGACGAGCCCAGAAAGTACCCCCTCGTCGCTTTTGCCCATTATGCTAACATAAGCTCGCGCTAGCAGTTCGAGAGACGCGATCGCCACTGGAACCGAAATAATCAGCCATAATAGCAGTTTCTTGGGTTGGCGTTTGGGTTTGCCGTAATAGGAATTACCATAGTAAGAATAAGACTTACGGCGATTGGGTAATTTTAACATCGATATTCCTCAACAACAGCTTCAACAGTTATTAGCGGTACAAACGCTCTCTTATGAGGGGCACTTTTAAGCGAGGAAACCTTGCCATTTTATTGCCCCGTCGCATCTGTACATCAGCGATCGGGTTCATCGCTTGGGTTTCAATCCAAAAGCCATAGTATATGGCTGACTGTTTGCCGATCGCTGATTTAATGAAAGCAACTTAGCATTTTATGGGACTTTTAATCCAGAATTATCTTAATTTTCCCTGA
>JALOOL010000427.1 GCA_025454425.1 Hydrococcus sp. Prado102
ATCGCTACGAGATGCGCCTCTTTTGAACGATCTTTTAACTGTCCTGTTGCAATTTTTATCCAAAGGAGAAGGCGCGATCGCAACGACTGAAAGCGGTAAGTTATCTCAATTACTGCAATACTTGCGTTTAAAACGATGTCTAATCGTACTAGATAACTTTGATGCAGTGTTTGCGTCGGGTCAGCGAGTTGGAACCTACCGCGAAGGTTATGAAAGTTATGGAGAATTATTAAAACGAGTGGGGGAAAGTCGCCATCAAAGTTGTATAGTTATTGCCAGTCGCGATAAACCTTCAGAAATAGCTTTTCTCAGAGGTGAAAGTTTACCCGTGCGAGAATTGCCACTGGGGGGATTAGAAGCGATCGCAGCACATCAATTATTGATTGATAAAGGGTTACAAGGTTCAGAAGAAGATTTAGATTGTTTAGTCAAATGCTATCAAGGAAATCCTCTCGCTTTAAAAATTACTGCGACTTCGATTTGCAATTTGTTCGATTGTTATGTGGCAGAATTTCTCAAACAAAAAGTTGTTGTCTTTAACGGGATTCGTCATCTACTCAAGCAACAAATCGATCGCCTTTGTGCATTAGAAAAACAGGTGATGTATTGGTTGGCAATTAATCGCGAATCAGTTGATGTCAAAGAAATTCAAACCGATCTCGTCCCATCTCTACCTCTGGGAACATTATTAGAAATATTAGAATCATTGCGATCGCGATCGCTGGTAGAAAAAACAGTAGAAGGCTTTACCCAACAACCTGTTGTCATAGAATATATGACAGAGCAATTAATCGATCGCATCTGTAGCGAACTCATTAATTCTACTCAAGCTGTCCTATTTCTCAACCATTATGCACTTCTTAAAGCCACTTCTAAAGATTATATTCGAGACAGTCAAAAACGTACTATTATCGAACCTATTATTAAAAACGCGATCGCATCTTTAGGAAGTAAAGAGGCACTCATTACCAAACTAAAACAACTCCTAAAACAATTTCATCCCCATCAACTCGATAGCAATTATGCACTCGGCAATCTCCTTAATCTCTTCAATTATCTTGAGGTTGACTTAACAGGATTCGATTTTTCTAATTTTTCAATCTCACAAGCACAATTAACAGGCATAACGTTACAACAAGTGAATTTTTCCGGTGCAGATTTCTGTAAATCTGTTTTTGCCGAAAGGAGAGAAGAAGACAAGGAAGAAACTTTACTCCTGAACTTCTTATCTAGCGATCGCTTACATTAATTCTGTCTTTAGGTTTATGCACTTTATTTGTGCAGGCTCGCCAATTTTTTAGCTCGAAAAATTTTCGCGATCGGACGAGAATAAGTCTGTAATCGATTATTATACTAATATTTTCGAGGTCGAAACACTGTTTTAACTTTAAACAAATAATAGTTTTAATCTCGAAAGCACTTATTTAATTAGCCTATTGTTTGGGGACTGGCAATTATTATCCTTTCTCGCCCAAGCTAACGTTGCTCTCTCTGTTATTATGACTACCTGCTCTACTATAGCCGCGATCGCGATGACTCCTCTGCTAACGAGTTGGTTGGCGGGTCAATATGTTCCTGTCGATGGTTGGGGCTTGTTTTTGACGACATTTCAAGTAATTCTGTTGCCTCTTTTGGCGATCAAGGAAAACAGGTAGGACTAGTTACTTTAAATACTGTCAGCGCAATAGAAAACCGCCAACAAATTCTCGATCGCTATAGCCAACATACTCAACATTGCAGCAGTTGTCGAGGGGCACTCAAAGCGATCGAGCGATTACAAAAACGCTAAAAAGTAATTACGCTACGTATCGATTCGCCTTTGTGCATTAAATCGAATGCGTCGTTAATCTTATCCAAAGGCATGACGTGAGTAATTAGATCGTCGATATTAATTTTCCCTTCCATATACCAATCGACAATTTTAGGTACGTCAGTCCGTCCCCTTGCGCCTCCAAAAGCACTTCCCTTCCAAACTCTTCCGGTCACTAATTGAAAAGGACGAGTGCGAATTTCTTCGCCTGCACCCGCAACGCCGATAATCGTACAAACGCCCCAACCTTTGTGACAGCATTCAAGTGCTTGTCGCATCAAATTAACATTACCGACGCACTCAAAACTATAATCGGCTCCCCCTTTGGTTAAATCGACTAAATAAGGCACTAAATCTCCTTCAACTTCATTAGGATTGACGAAGTGAGTCATGCCAAATTTTTCTGCTAGGGGTTTTCTGGCGGGATTGATATCTACCCCTACGATCGCATCTGCGCCTACCAGCTTTGCTCCTTGGATGACGTTCAATCCAATACCACCCAACCCGAAAACAATAACCTTAGCACCAGGTTCTACTTTCGCTGTGTTGATAACCGCACCAACTCCAGTCGTTACGCCGCAACCGATGTAACAAACCTTATCAAAAGGAGCATCTTCGCGAATCTTAGCAACGGCAATTTCGGGCAAAACTGTATAGTTGGAAAAGGTAGACGTTCCCATGTAATGATAAAGCTTCTGACCGTCGAGGGAAAAGCGACTGCTACCATCAGGCATTACGCCTCGTCCTTGCGTCGCACGAATTGCTTGACAAAGATTAGTTTTCATGCTCAAACAATATTCGCACTGACGACATTCGGGAGTGTAGAGAGGAATGACGCGATCGCCCACTTTAACGCTTTTTACGCCAGCGCCGATTTCTACCACAACGCCAGCGCCTTCGTGTCCCAGAATGGCAGGAAACAAGCCTTCGGGGTCTTTTCCTGAGAGGGTATAAGCATCGGTGTGACAGACTCCTGTCGCCTTGATTTCAACTAAAACTTCTCCCTCTTTAGGGCCTTCTAATTGTACGGTTTCTATACTCAAAGGTTTGCCTGGTTCAAAGGCGACTGCTGCTTTAACTTCCATTGTTCCTCCATCAATGCGATCGCTTAGTGTCATGTCGTCAAAATTATATCTTCTAATAACGTTTGCCTGAAGAAAGCAAGTTTGGAGGGTTGGATTGTCTGGGATTGGGTGGAGTAGGATTGGTATTGCGTTCGCGCCACAACAATAACGGGATGCTTAACGTTCCTAAAATGGCTACAACTGAGGCGATAACCCAAATCATGAAGCGATGGGGTTGATAATTACCTCGCTCGATTTGCCAAAGTACCTGGTTATAATGCCATGCTGCCCACGCGATCGCAACAATTCCTAAGATAACTAAACTTACTCCCAACGCTTCGGAACCCGCAAATATATGAGTTGGCGCATCTTGGTGAGTCATTGTCAGGTGAATTTGACGCAAAAAAATCCCAAATCGAGCGATCGCAAACCCAAATCCAATCAGCGCGATCGAAGTTCGCAACCATGCAAGAAATGTGCGTTCGTTAGCTTGATGTTCTCTTTGGCGATCGATTTTGGGTTCTTGGCTCATTTAAGCGATCGTTGTTTGTTAAAGCTATCAATAATATTAAGCTAATTCGTAATTTGCCTCATACTGATAAAGATAGAATAAAAATGCGGAATTCTTGTTGGTCTTATCGTCGCAATCTTGGGTGGTTTTGCCAAGTTGTTCGGATTGGTAGGCAATCCTTAAAATGCTAAAGGCAAAACGCGATCGCTTATAATTGTTCGATAAGTAGTCTGGTAGGATAGGCCATCGGAACGAAACCCATCATTATTATGTTGATTTTTAATTTCTCGCTAAAGAAAAAAGCACTTGCTTATAACTGTTCGATAAGCAAACAAAAATCAGCCAAAATTTCAGTTAGGTTAGCCTCATTAATAACGGGAACGTGAACGAAAAGACAATGACTCTGAGGATGAAATTGTCTGAGGTATTTGAGAATTTGATAATATAACCCTTCACAAACAAATGGTATATCATTTTTGGGTTCTTCGTTCTCGAATTCTTGTGAGATAAGTAAAGAACATTCTTTGACTATATCCATAATGGACTCAATCAAACATTACCAGGAGATTAATTCATTACTGTAATAGCTGATCAGTTTGACATAACGTTATTGAACTAACGTCCCACTTCACGGATTTATCTGTTCTCACTCAGAGACGAGCATGCAGTAGGATATAACCCATCCACCCATCACCCCCTTGCCGTCCGATTACCAGCAGCTACAATTGCATGAGCAGACAAAAGTGCTAAGTTCATCACACACACACACACACACACACACACCCACACACACACCCACACACAGGAGCCGAGAACCAGTTACGTAGGACGACGTTGAACTGGTAATTGCGTCAAGTGAAGACATTGTGCTCAATGTTAAGTAATATAACTATATATTTGAATTAATTCACAACGGCTAAGAAGTGTATTTTATGTGAGAGACCATACATTACACCCACATACCACACCATTACCACGCCTTTGTCTCCTGTTCAACAAGCTGTGGTCAGCTGTCACCCCTGAAATCGGTTAGTGCCATCACTGCAGAGTGAGATTCTTAGTGTACGATCCATTTGACTTACTTTGTGTGATGACCTCAGCGACACTTTTACAATGGCTAGCATTTTTTGTAATAAAAGACATT
>JALOOL010000428.1 GCA_025454425.1 Hydrococcus sp. Prado102
GACGCGATCGTTGTTCCTTAACATCGACGAATTGAAACGCAGTGACTTGATACTATGAAAAATCTGAGGAGGCTACCAGAGATTGTGGCTTGGCAAAGATCATTCGTCCTGCTGAGGTTTGTAAAGCCGAAGTGACTATTACTCGTGCTTCTCCACCCACAAAATCCTTTCCTTCTTCGACTACTACCATAGTACCGTCTTCGAGATAGCCGACTCCTTGAGTGGGTTCTTTCCCTTGTTTGAGAATTTTTAATTCGATCGCGTCGCCAGGAAGATAAAGCGGTCGCATCGCTTGTGCTAAGTCATTAATATTGAGAATCGCGACTTTTTGCAGGTTGGCAACCTTACTGAGATTGTAATCGTTGGTCAGCAGCGTAGCATTAATTTCTTGTGCTAAACGAATTAACTTGGCATCCACAGCGCTCATATCTTCGTAATCGGCTGGATGAATGATAATTTGTTCGGGAAATTCTTCTTGAATGCGATTGAGAATGTCGAGTCCCCTGCGTCCTCGGATGCGTTTTTGGTCGTTACTAGCATCGGCTAGCTGTTGCAATTCTTGCAAGACAAACTGAGGGACGAGAATTTGACCTTCAACAAATCTGGTATCTAATAGTTGCTCGATTCGTCCGTCAATGATACAGCTTGTATCGATAATTTTAGTCGCAGCGGGTTGTAGGGTTCCTTCTGCTACCAGCATGGTTTCGATGCTATTTGGATTAATCAGACGCAAAAAAGTACGCCCGTGAGTATCCGCCAAACTAATCCCCAAAAATGAAAAAATAATGCTGCCTAAAATCGCCATCATCGGCTTAATAAAGGCAAATTCTTGGGGAAACGGTAACAGGAATATTGGCGCTAGCATTAAGTTAGCAATGAGGAGTCCGATAACTAGTCCCACGGCTCGCGTCAAAATGGTTTCGATCGACGTTTTGCGAATTTGGGATTCGATACGACGATAGGTTGTTTGAGCGACTAAACCGAGCGCCAACCCAATAATTGAGGTAAAACCAGCCGTCAGCCATCGTAAAGCCTCAATATTAGAAATTTGCTCTTTTACGGAAATGGGGAGCAAATCGACGCTATCAAAGCCAACTCCGGCGGCTGCTACAATGAATAAAAGGATAATAATTGCGTCAAGCATATTTCTAAGCCTGTTAAACTCATTTAGAGTTTGGGTATAAAATTTAAGAAACTTGGTTGATGAAAGATATGAATCTCTATCATTATATCTTTTTGATATCGCTTCGGCTTTTTACTTTTTTTGTTAAGCATTTTTGATTAATTACCGCTAAAACTAAATCTAAAAAAAATTGGAAAACCTTAAGATATTACAAAATGTAAAGAAGCTGAAAGTCTTATCCTGCAATTGTCTAAGAATGCCTCTATTTTTCAAAGATTTTTTGGAATCGGCTTCAAAATTGTTATAAAAAGTAAATATTTTCTGAGGAATAATTAATTTTATTCTGAAAAAAGATCGAGCATCTGTCAAGAAATGCCTCTATGCAAGAAATTCAGCCAGAAACTGAAAATTCGCTCCCTCAAAAAATAGCAGTAAACCAAACTCAAATACAAATTCCCCATTCTGCTTATCTTCATATTCCTTTTTGTCGTCGGCGCTGTTATTACTGCGATTTTCCGATTTCAGTTTTGGGAAATAAAACTAATATCGATACTTCTGTAGCGATCGCGGAATATGTAGAAGTATTATGTCAGGAAATCGCCATTGCTCCCCAATTCGGACAGCCTCTAAAGACAGTTTTCTTTGGCGGAGGAACGCCTTCTCTTCTGAACGTCAAAAATCTCGATCGCATCCTAGAAGCCTTGTCACAGCGCCTTGGGATAGCCTCAGATGCAGAAATCTCGATGGAGATAGACCCAGGAACCTTTAGCCGCAAACAGTTAAAAGGATATCGGCAAGCAGGAATCAATCGAGTTAGCTTGGGCGTACAAGCGTTTCAAGACGAATTATTGCAACTTTGCGGGCGATCGCATTTTGCAAGCGATATTTACTTTGCGATCGATCTCATTCGTCAAGCAGGAGTCGAAAACTTCAGCATCGATTTAATTTCGGGTTTGCCCCACCAAACCCTACAACAGTGGCAAGCTTCTCTTGAATCCGCCATTGCGCTTTCACCCGCACACCTCTCTTGCTACGACTTAGTACTCGAACCCGTTACGGCGTTTGGCAAACAATATCAACCCGGAGAAACCCCCTTACCAACCGATGAAACAACCGCTCAAATGTACCGTCTCGCCCAACAAATGCTGACGGAAGCGGGATACCAACATTATGAAATTTCTAATTACGCTTTATCTGGCTATCAGTGCCGTCACAATCGAGTATATTGGGAAAATCGTTCTTATTATGGCTTTGGCATGGGGGCAGCTAGTTATGTCAGCAACCAGCGCTTTACTCGTCCTCGCACCAGAGTTGAATATGCGGCTTGGGTACAACAGTTAAAAGACAATGAAGGTAGGATCGATTGTTTGGAAACTTCGTCGCGCGATCGCCTTCTAGAGACTTTGATGTTGGGATTGCGACTTAGAGAAGGCATAAATTTATCTAAACTACGCGAACAATTTGGTGAAGCAATTTTAGAGAAAATCTGGACGTGTTTGCAGCCTTATATCACTCAAGGTTGGGTAGAATGGCTGGCAGAAGATGAAAGCGCGATCGAAGATATTCAAATCAATTTAACCGATCCCGAAGGATTTTTGTTCTCTAACACGGTTTTAGCAGCTTTATTCGAGCAATTAGCTCTATCGATCGATAAAGCATAAATTTACTTCTTTTAACAGAAGAACTTAAATTTTTCCTAAGAGATGCGACCCAAACAAATTACCATGCTCAGAATATTAGGTAAAGATATTTCTTCATATCTTTGCGAAAGCATGAGTATCGAACGGATTTCTATTGAGTTAACCAACCAATGCAGCAAGCAATGTAAATTCTGCTACAACAGCAGCAACCCGCAAGGAAAAACTTCTTGGTTAGCGGATGAGATTGTTACATTCGTTAAAGATTGTGCCGATCGCGGAACCAAAGCCATTTCTTTTGGAGGCGGCGAACCGTTAGAATACCCAGAACTTTTTGACGTTCTCACTCGCTTACAAGGAGTTCTTTTTCGTTCTATTACCAGTAACGGACTATTGTTAAAAGGAAGATGGTTAGAAGGACTGATTAATTCTGCTCCCGATAAAGTTCATATCTCGCTACACTTTCCAGAAAGCGAACAAGAAGTACTTCGCATCATTCGCCAAGTCCATCAATTGAACAACTGCGGCATTCGCAGCGGCATTAACTTATTAGTTTCTAACTCTAAGCTACAAGAAGCCTCTAAAGCGGCTTTAACAATACGCCGCGCTGGAATTGGCAACGATCGCATTGTTTATTTGCCGATGCGCGGCATCGATACGCCAACTCCTCAAGAAGTTGCAAAAGTGGCTGGCGATCGCCCTTTTCAATCGATGAGTTGTTTGAGTAGTTGCGGTTGCAGTCCGCGTTTCTGTTCTGTTTCTTGGGATAAACAAGTTGGTTGGTGTTCTTATACAAAAGCGCGTCGTCCTTTAAAAATGCTCACTGCTGACGCGCTAGAAGAAGCACTATACGATCTGCCGCTTGCTTTTTGTGGGAAGTGAACTACTTCTTCTCTAGGCGATCGCGCTTGTATGTTTGGTTCCAATTACGCCAAAAATTCCAAAATTAGTCGATTAAATTCTTCTGGATACTCAACCTGCGCCCAATGTCCGCATGGATCGAAAATATGCAAACGAGAATGCGGAATTTTTTTGAAAGCAATATCGGCATGACTCACTGGAAGGATTGAGTCTTGCTTTCCCCAAATAATCAATGTAGGCGCTTCAATGCGATCGAGTTGCCGAACAATTGGACTAAAAACCTCATGCCTTACGCCCCAAAAATCCAGATTGGCGATTAGCAAGGAAATTAAAGCTTCCTTACAACCCGGCAAATTAAATCGTTGAAAATTGAGTTCGATCCATTCTTCTGGAACCGATCTAGAATCGCAAACACAACTATTTAACACCATTCTGACAGCATTTCTACTCGATGGAATCAGTTTAGCGATCGCGGGAAATGCAGCTAAGATGCGATCGCCAATGTCAATTTCTCGACCCAAACCAAAACTAGATATTAAGCCAAGTTTCCTGACTCTTTCTGGCGATTCGATGGCAAACTTGAGTGCAATACTTCCGCCCATTGAGTTGCCAATTAAACTAGCTTGTTGGATATCAAATGTATCCAGAAACGCTCTAAGAAACTGAAGTTGGTAATCTAGCGAATAAGGTACGGCTGGCTTATCCGATAAACCAGTGCCTGCCATATCAAAGGCAAACACGCGATGGTGCTGTGCCAACGCTTCAATATTATAGCTCCAAATTTCAATCGAACTGCCGCCACCATGAAGCAAAATTACAGGATCTCCTTTAGTTCCTGCACTCCAGTAACGAGTGTTTATAGAACCCACCTTGATGTATCGATCCTGCATTGACTGCGT
>JALOOL010000429.1 GCA_025454425.1 Hydrococcus sp. Prado102
TAACCTCAGTTCGGGATAAAGAAAAGGACAGGTAGTAAGCTGAAAATAACGACAATTTCAGATAACCTGCCCTATGTTTAGTTTAGATGCTTTATTTTGTCATGTAGACGATTTCTGTGCGGATTTTGAACCTAAGTGGCAACAGAAGCTCTTAGAGTATGGAGCGAGCCAACGAATTAGAACTAAGAGTTTGTGTTTAAGCGAGATTATGACGATATTGATTGCCTTTCATCAAAATTATTACCGCAATTTCAAGCATTTCTATCTATCTCAGGTACAACAACAATGGCGAACGGCTTTTCCTGGCTTGCCGAGTTATCAGAGATTTATCGAATGGATGCCCTCAACGTTAATCCCTTTGTGTGTCTATCTCAAACGCTGTTTTGGAGCCTGTACAGGCATTGGTTTTATTGATGCTACCAGTTTGAAAGTCTGTCATAATCGTCGAATTTCTCGTCATCGGGTGTTTAAAAACATAGCTTCTCGTGGGAAAACCTCAGTTGATTGGTTCTTTGGCTTCAAACTTCATCTGGTGGTCAACGAGCTTGGTGAACTTTTAAATGTGACTCTTACTCCTGGGAATGTTGACGATCGTTCTCCTGTGCCAAGTTTACTTAAAAATCTAAGCGGGAAAATTTTTGCCGATCGCGGTTATGTCTCACAAAAACTGACTGCTCAGCTAAAAGAAGAGTTTGGGATTGAATTCTTTGCTAAACCTAGACGTGACATGAAAAATAAGCTCATGCGATATCATGACAAGCTTCTATCACGCAAACGCTCAATTATTGAGACGATTAATGACCAACTCAAGAATATCTCTCAAATCGAACATAGTCGTCATCGTTCCCCAGTCAATTTTTGCGTTAATCTTCTGTGCGGATTAATTGCTTATTGTCATCAGCCCAAGAAGCCTAGTCTTCGCTTTAACTGGCTTTTATCCCCATCTTCGCTTTAACTGGCTTTTATCCCCATCGGCTTAACCCGAACTGAGGTTAAGTTAACTTACTTTGCTGACGAAAAAGGATAGTGTTGAGATTTTTCGGTGAAAACACTTCGCAATCGCACTGTTGCCGTCCAAGCCGACAGATGCAGACAAATAGCGCTCAAATCTGCGAGATTTTGCGCGTCAAAGGCAGACATCGAGCGCTCGCGGGTACAACCGACAACCCCCACTAATTGACCCTGACTGACGATAGGCTCCGCCATTACGTGCCAGTGGTCGGGTCGCGGGCAAATCGTCGTCCAAATCTTCGGAGCTTCGGTCTAGCTAGCTATTTCCTAGACATTATTGTACACTTATTTACAAGCCTAGAAGAAAGAGACAAGTGTACAAGCCAAACGAGTTTGCCAAAAAACTAAGAGTCTCCATCAAAACTTTACATAGATGGGACGAAACCGGAAAACTACCAGCAAAAAGAACTTTATCAGGTCATAGATATTATACAGACGAAGACTTTCTAGTCGCTCAAGGAATCAAACCCCCTTTATCAAAAAGGAAAATTGTTGTTTACTGTCGAGTATCATCAACAGCACAAAAACCTGAGTTGAAGAATCAAATTATAGCAATGGAGAGTTTTTGTTTAGGGCGTGGTTTGGCGGTAGATGAATGGATACAAGAAATTGGCGGAGGCTTGAATTTTAGACGAAAAAAATTTTTATCTATTATTTTTTCAATACTTAAAGGAGAGATAGGGGTTTTAGTAATCGCTCATAAAGATAGATTATGTAGATTTGCTTTTGAGTTTGTAGAAGAGTTGGCTAATTCTGTAGGATGTGAAATCATCGTAGCCAATCAAGAATCTTTATCGCCGCAGCAAGAATTAGTGGAAGATTTGATGGCTATTATTCATTGTTTTTCTTGTCGTTTGTACGGTCTAAGAAATTATTCAAAACAACTTAAAGAAATCATTGACAATCCTCGACAAGATGAAATAAACTTGGACAAGAAAAAGGTACAGTGTTAGGTCGATGCTACTTTCCATAAAAACCAAACTCAAATTAAATCAATCGCAAAAGCTATTAATGGCAAAACACGCCGGAATAGCTAGATTTACTTATAATTGGGGACTGGCTACATGGAAAGATTTACATGAAAGTAAGCTTAAACCTAACAAGTACATTCTCAAGAAATTCTTTAATAATCATGTTAAACCTGAGTTAACTTGGATTAAAGAGAAGGGAATTTGTCAAAAAATTACTCAATATGCTTTTGACAACTTAGGGAAAGCTTTTGAGAATTTCTTCAAAGGCAAATCTCAATATCCACAATTCAAGAAAAAAGGTAAAAACGATTCTTTTACAATTGATGCAGGCGGGAAACCTATACCAGTAGGAGGAACAAGATTAAAATTACCTACTATCGGTTGGGTTGGAACTTATGAGGGATTACCTCATACAACTTGCCAAAGTATTACTATTTCAAGAATTGCTAACAATTGGTTTATTGCTTTTGCTTACGAGCTTCATCACGAACCAACTCCAAAACAACATGAAATAGTAGGAGTAGATTTAGGCGTTAAAGAACTAGCTACATTAAGTACAGGTGTAGTTTTTCATAATCCTAAACACTATAAAAAGAATTTAAATAAACTACAAAAACTATCTAGAAAATATACCAAGACAGTAAAAGGGAGTGCTAATCGATTAAAAGCGCGCATTAAACTAGCAAGACATCATGCTAAAGTCTCTAATTTAAGAAAAGACACACTTCATAAAATCACGACTTACTTATGCAAGAACCACGCAAAAATAGTAATAGAGGATTTGAATGTGTCAGGCATGGTAAAAAATGAAAAATTAGCTCAATCTATTAGCGATTGTGGATTCCACGAATTCAAACGACAACTAGAATATAAGTGTTTGAAATTTGGTAGTGAATTAATCATCGCCGATAGATTCTTTGCTAGTTCTAAAACCTGTTCTAATTGCGGTTGTAAAAAGGACAATTTAACTCTCGCCGATAGAATTTTCAATTGTGATGATTGCGGATTTAGTATCGATAGAGATTTAAATGCTGCAATCAACCTATCGCGTCTGGCTAAGGCGTGAAAGCTTACTGAGGGTTAACCGCTCCGATGCCCCCGTTGAAGTAAGAAGTGATGACTAGTTATGTCTAGGATTTATGTAGCAGACACCACCAAAGCTTCGCGAACGGGAGCATGACGTTCTACTATGTAACGTACAACAGGATTGCGATCGATGGACAAGGCAATTTTTAGTGTTTGCTGAAGATTATTATCTGCGAAAGGCAATCGCTCGAAGAATAAAATTCCCTGACGCTTAGCAGCAAAATATTCGCCGATTTTCGGCACGACTGACAAGGAAATCTTTCCTTACTGTGCGATCGGCGGACGATCTGCCTATCCCTGGTTTGTTTTGAAATACTTACTCGGTTATCCCAACGTGCGAAATTATGATGGCTCTTGGAATGAATGGGGACGTTTACCGGATGTCGCGATCGAGCAGTAAACCTATGTTTGCGAACTCGATAATCGGGAATTGAAAAAACAATTTTCAATTCTCATTCTCTCAATTGACGTTAACTTTTGTAAACAAAAATTCGACTTTGATACAATTTTAAGCTTTATTCCAAAGTATCTAAGGATACGCTTTCTGTTGTTAATATAAAAATCTCTAAAAACGAATCCTAAAACAATATGAATCAATCAATTGTTGCTGTTATTGATGGTACAAAAGCTCGCTTATTGACTTTAGAACAAGCTGAAGTACCAGCATATCAGTCGGGCCCTAATTTAGTCGAACGAGACAATATTTCTAATCAAGCTAACGAACTACAAGGTAAAGATCTCTGGTCGAATACCAAAACGGGACGCAATCGGAGTGCAGGAGGACAAGCACACGGTTATGACGACCATCGTCAAAACCATTTGGATGAATTTGAACGTAATTTTGCTAAAGAAATTGTCAATAAAATAGTTCAGTTAAGTCACTCTTATCAAGCCCAACAGCTTCTATTAGTAGCCGAGCCTAAAATTCTAGGAATGCTACGAGAAGTTTTAACTTCGCAACTGCCCAAAAATCTTAAAATTCAAGAATTAGCCAAAGATTTGTGCAAATTAAAACCTTTGGAACTTCATGAATATTTAGCTCATAAAGAAATGCTGCCCGCTCGCAAAGTTGTTTCTCATTAAAATAGGCAAATTAAAAAATCGCTTAGCTCAACGCTCTACATTTTATCGGCTAGGATAAGCAAAGCCCGTTTAAACTGAGAGCTTGTAGCGATCGCATTAGTCGCCAGGAAATTAATTTCCTGGCTTATATATCTAAAGTCTATAGAGTTATAACATCGATAATTCCCCAACGGTTTCTAGGCGCTTGTAACGAGTCAGATTCATAAAATGCTCTGAGAGATTTTCTGCTACTGTTGGCGTAATCCATCCCATTTGCCTCAGTAAATGAATGGCGACAGCATACTTAGCGCGTTTAGAACCATCGATGACTTTAATCGCCAATCCCATACCTTCGCCGATGCGACCGACGCATTGAACCCCTTCCGCGCCAGATTTGCTGACTAGTTGACCTTCACTCGCTCGCATTAATTCCGTATCGAATCCCCCATCGCCAGCAATCATCTGGGGATAATAAGTCATTGCTCGAATGATGCGTTCTAAATCCAAACTATTGCCGGATGCTAGCATAGCGTACAAATGCGCTATTTGTCCTAACTGCATCGAGTATGTAGGAGCGCCACAGTCATCGCGAGCGCTAATGAATTCTTCTCCAGGCATTCCAAGTAATTCGGCTATTTTACTTAAGATTAGTCGCTGTATGGGGTTAGAGCGTCGCAGGTAAGTATCGAGCGGCCAAAAACGCTGTTTGCAAACAGCCAACATTCCAGCGTGTTTGCCAGAACAGTTATGTTGTAGGGGACTTTTTGCTCCTTCGGGAATTGGACATTGTAAAGCGCTAGGATCGATATCAGCACGCCAGAGAATGTTAAATACTTGTCGTGCTTGTTCGATAGTACCGCGATGGGAACTGCACATTATGGCTAAATCTCTATCGGTCAAATCGAAGCGTTCTAAGGTTCCGGTACTCGTCACCGCTAATGCTTGAAATGGTTTGAGTGCAGAACGAATAAAGGTGTTGGTTTCCGAACTGCCTGCGACTAAAAGCAAGCGTCCTTTTTCGTCGCAAACCGTTGCTTCAACTTGATGGATAGATTCGATAATCCCTTCTCTAAGTAGGTGGACTTCGATTCTAGGCGCTTGAGTTCGTTTTCCTCTGGTCATTCTATTTTGATAATGGGCACTCGGTGGAAAATTTTTTGCTCTTGTATGGTGCGGGAGCAGGCATTGCTAATGTGCCGCCATCAGCAACCAGATACAACAGGAGCCGATCGCGACGGCTATGATTAAGATCGTCGCC
>JALOOL010000430.1 GCA_025454425.1 Hydrococcus sp. Prado102
GTTCTCAAACAACAACAGCAACTAGAGGAACAACAGCAACAACTCAATCGCTTGCTCGACGAGCTATCCCAACTCAAAAAGCACTCTTCTCGCCCTCAATCAAATCGCAATGTCGTTCTAGAAAAAATAAAAAACTATTTGAATGGCATTGATGGAAGTGCAAAGTATCAACCAAGGTTTCCACTACGACAAATCTTATTTTCCTATATTGGTAGCTTTATCGGCATTGCAGCTTTGGCATACATCAGCGTCAATACCGATTATCCTCTCATTGCAGCGCCCTTTGGTGCTGCTGCTGTTTTGCTGTTTGCCGTGCCTGAGAGTCCTTTAGCACAACCGCGCAATTGTATTTTTGGCAATTGTTTGGGAGCGATAGTTAGTTTAGTAATGGTACACGTATTCGGTTCGGAACCTTGGGTCATGGCGTTAGCGGTTGCCACTGCAATCCAAGTCATGCAACTCACAAAAACGCTACATCCTCCTGGTGGGGCAGTTGCTTTAGTTGGGGTGATGAGTAAAGCTGAATGGAGCTTTCTTTTTACGCCAGTGTTAGCTGGTTCTATTGTTTTAGTGATTTGTACGACCGTTTTTAACAACTCAATGCCAGGGAGATCTTATCCCAAACATTGGTTATAAATTAAGTTTGGGAAATGGGGAAAGGTGATAAAGCGCACGCTCCGACGAGCGACGCGAAGAGATGGGCGAGCATCGAGGGGAAAACTCCCATCAAGATAAACTCCTTTACTCCATTTGGCTATCTGTAGCGACCATTGAGTTAATTCATTTAAGTTATGAGCAATTTGTCTGCTAGAAGAAAAAAAGCGATCGCGGCTATCTTTGCTGCAATTGGTGGCATAGGATTTGTAAGCGCTACGCCAACATCGAATCTAGAAGTTGCCAAACAAGTTTTCATGGCGGCGGCTAATGTAGCGATGTATGCAGTCATTTGGGATATCTATTTCGATGAGGATTTATCGCAGAAAGATCTCAAATCGCTCCTAATCGATTTGAGTATTATTACTTTAATGAGTGCAGGGACTGCTTGGGTGACGACAAAAGCGATCGCAGTCCTAATCAAAGATCTTGTCGATGGGTTAGGTTGGTTTGGATGGGGAATTACAGGAGTTTTGGCAGGTTTGGCGACGGGTTTATTAGGTTTTGGTTGGACTTGTTACTGTGACGATCTCTACAGACATCCGAAGTAATCTTGCAAAGACATCTTTTCGGCAAACTGAAATTCATGGCAACTGCCGAAAAGTAATAATTTTGCGATACTGGAAAACAGATATATTTTGCTAAAGCGATTCTCCTATTGAGACGCTACGCGATCGCGATGATAATCGATCTAAGAAGCGACACCATTACTAAACCAACCCCAGCCATGCGCGAGGCGATGGCGAATGCAGAAGTAGGCGACGATATTTTTGGCGAAGATCCTACAGTAAATGCAGTAGAAACCTATGTTGCCGAACTTTTAGGCAAAGAAGCAGCCGTTTATATGCCTTCTGGCACGATGACCAATCAAGTTGCCTTGCGGGTTCATACCGAACCTGGAGATGAGATTATTCTAGAATCGGAGGCGCATATTTATTATTACGAAGGTGGCGCGCCAGCCGCGTTATCGGGGGCGATGTGTCGCTTAATTAAAGGCGATAAAGGGATTTTTACAGCAACCGATTTAGAAAGCGAATTGCGTCCCGAAGATCCTCATTTTCCTACAACTAAATTAGTATGTTTGGAAAATACTCACAATCGAGGAGGAGGACGAATTTTTCCTTTATCCGAGATTGAAGCGATCGCGCGTCTTTGTCAATCCCATCATCTCAAATTACACCTCGACGGGGCGCGTTTTTGGAATGCTTGCGTAGCAACTGGCATTTCAGAAGCGGACTATGCTAAACCATTCGATAGCGTTAGCGTCTGTTTTTCTAAAGGATTGGGTGCGCCCGTGGGTTCTGCTTTAGTCGGTTCTCAAGAAACGATAACAAGGGCGCGACGGTTTCGCAAGATGTTTGGCGGCGGGATGCGACAGGCAGGGATTATTGCAGCAGGGGCATTATATGCACTGAAAAACCATCGAGAACGCCTTTTAGAAGACCATATTAACGCTAAAATTTTAGCAAAAGGATTGCAGTCAATCGAAGGGATTGCGATCGGCGAAGCCGCTGCCCCTTGGGCAATCGCGCCTGAAAACGTACAAACCAATATTGTTATCTTTAAAATAAAAGATATTCCCGCGCGAGTTTTAGCACGACGATTGCAAGAAATAGGCGTTTTAGTTTTAGCAACGGGTTCGCATTCGCTGCGGGCGGTTACTAGCTTGATGGTAACTCAAGAACAAATCGAACAAGTTCCCGAATTGGTTAAATCAGTAATCAGTCAATAAAAGGCAATAGGCAATAGGGATTTAGGAGACTCTGGAAGACTTTTTTTGAACTTTGAACTTTGAACTTTGAACTATAAAACTAGCGCAGTTGCTTTTAAAATAAAACAGGCGATCGCTAACTAGGAGTGTTTATGACCGAATCATTTGATTACGATCTCATTATTATTGGTGCGGGTGTGGGCGGACACGGCGCAGCGTTGCACGCCGTTAAATGCGGATTGAAAACTGCCATTATCGAAGCGAAAGATATGGGCGGAACCTGTGTCAATCGGGGTTGTATTCCTTCAAAAGCCCTCCTAGCAGCATCGGGAAGGGTAAGGGAATTGCATGATACTCACCATCTCGATAATCTTGGCATTCATGTTGGCGGCGTAACTTTCAATCGCCAAGCGATCGCCGACCATGCTACTAGTTTAGTTGACAAAATTCGCGGCGATCTCACCAACAGTCTCAAGCGTCTCAAAGTCGAAACGATTCGCGGTTGGGGAAAAATGATTGCCCCTCAAAAAGTCAGCGTCATTACAGACAATGGCGAACAAACGATAACTGCTAAAGATATTTTACTTTGTCCTGGTTCGGTTCCCTTCGTGCCGCCAGGAATTGAAATCGACCATAAAACCGTTTTTACTAGCGACGATGCCGTTAGATTAGAATCGTTACCCAAGTGGATTGCGATTATTGGTAGCGGCTATATTGGATTAGAATTTTCAGATGTTTATACGGCATTGGGGTGCGAAGTGACGATGATCGAGGCATTAGATAACCTCATGCCGGGATTTGACCCCGATATTGCCAAAATCGCCAAACGAGTTTTAATCGATCCTCGCGATATCGAAACCTATGTAGGAACCCTAGCTAAAAGCATCAAACCCGGTTCCCCCGTAACCATCGAACTAGCAGATATGAAAACCAAAGAAACCGTCGATGTTATAGAGGTCGATGCTTGCTTGGTGGCGACAGGTCGCGTTCCCGCTACTAAAAATTTAGGGTTAGAATCGGTAGGGGTAGATTTAGATCGACGTGGGTTTATTCCCGTAGACGATCGCATGGCAGTTTTGAGCAACGGAGAACCCGTTCCCCATCTCTGGGCAGTTGGCGATGCTACTGGAAAAATGATGCTCGCTCATGCAGCTTCCGGTCAAGGCGTAATTGCCATTGAAAACATCTGCGATCGCCCGAAAACCATCGATTATCGCAGCATTCCCGCCGCCGCATTCACCCATCCAGAAATTAGCTACGTGGGGCTTAGCGAACCCGCAGCCAAAGAATTAGGTCAACAGGACGGTTTTGAGGTTGCCTCGGTCAAAACCTACTTTAAAGGCAATTCTAAAGCCCTTGCAGAAGGCGAAACCGAAGGGATGGCAAAGGTTGTCTATCGTAAAGATACCGGAGAAGTTTTAGGCGTTCATATTATCGGAATTCACGCTTCCGATCTCATCCAAGAAGCAGCCAACGCGATCGCCGAACGCCAATCGGTTAAAAACCTCGCATTCAACGTCCATACCCATCCTACCCTTTCTGAAGTTCTCGATGAGGCATACAAGCGAGCGGAAGTAGCGGTTTAATTCGTAATTCGTAATTAAAATACTTCCGACTTTTCCCTTTTCCCCTTTCCCCTTTCCCCTTTCCCCTAGCGAAGCTACTGCCTATTCCCTATTCCCTGTTGCCTGTTCCCTTATCACCTTATAATAGTAACCAAAACAGCAGAAGCACCGACAGACTCTCTCTTAGTGAAGGAACGATTGCTGGCGTATGGCAAGAATTGAAACCAGAACCGAACCCATGGTACTCAACATGGGGCCACACCATCCCTCAATGCACGGGGTGCTTCGTTTGATCGTTACCCTCGATGGTGAGGATGTAATCGACTGCGAACCCGTGATTGGTTATCTTCATCGAGGGATGGAAAAAATTGCTGAGAATCGTACCAATGTTATGTACGTCCCTTATGTTAGCCGATGGGACTATGCGGCGGGGATGTTTAACGAGGCGATTACCGTCAATGCACCGGAAAAATTAGCCGATATACAAGTGCCCAAACGCGCCCAGTATATCCGCGTCATTATGTTGGAACTCAACCGCATTGCCAATCATTTGTTCTAAATCTGACTTACT
>JALOOL010000431.1 GCA_025454425.1 Hydrococcus sp. Prado102
TAAATCTACATGATTATTATCTTTCAAAAATTTGCTGCCATTAAAAGATTTTTAAGGTATGATTATAAATCGTGAGTTTTTTACAAAAGCGATGAACGCCGAACAGATTATCAATTCGATAGAAGCAGAACAACTAAAGACGGATTTGCCCATAATTCACGTAGGCGACACGGTTAAAGTTGGCGTAAAGATTGTTGAAGGCGGAAAAGAGCGAACCCAGCCATACGAAGGCGTAGTGATTTCCAAACGCAATGGCGGCATCAACGAAACTATTACTGTACGTCGAATCTTTCAGGGAATTGGCGTAGAGAGAGTTTTTCTGATTCACTCTCCTAGAATTGCCAGTATTAAAATAATACGTCGCGGGAAAGTACGCAGAGCTAAACTTTACTATCTTCGCGATCGCGTCGGCAAAGCAACGCGCGTTCAACAGCGTTTCGATCGCGCTCTCTAAAATCTTATTACGTACATTTGAAGTCAAATGGCTTCAAATTACGATAAGATTTAATAGCAAACTTGAATATGCGTCCTTAGTTCAGTTGGTAGAACGTCGGTCTCCAAAACCGGATGTCGAGGGTTCGAGTCCTTCAGGGCGCGTTAAGCCCAAACCTTTATTTTATAAGGGTTTGGGCTTTGTTATTTCTAGGGTTTGTTGGCGATCGCGAGAAATTTAGTACAAATGTATGTAACGATTTTAGGTCATCTTGGGTCACGTTGGTTCTAAAAGTGGTGTAAAAATAGAGTAATTTACACCAGTAGTTTTGCTATCCCAAATGGTCAATACTCTGACAAAATCAAAGAAACCTTCCGTTAAAATCATTGTTTCTAACGATCGCCTACAGCTAAGATGGTGGTACAAAGGCGAGCGTAAATACTTATCTTTAGGACTGACAGCCACCCCAGCCAATTACAAACTTACCGATCTCAAAGCTCGCCAAATCGAATTAGAGCTTCTGACGGGTAAAGTACGACGAGTCTTTAAATGCTTACCGAAACGATCGCTCTAAGAAAAAAATTATCCTTATAAAAAGGGAAGTCTTAAACTTACAAGATATTTGGGAAAAATATAGCGAGTATAAAACCCCCCCCAGCTATCTCAATCTACGGTAGCTACCGATCTTGTTCGCTATGGCAATCATATTGATAAACTACCCGCTAAAACATTAGAAGATGCGATCGTCATCAGGGATCATCTCGTCAAAACTACGTCACCAAATACGGCTAAACGCTGCCTCATGCATTTTTCTGCTGCCTGTAATTGGGCAGTTCGATCGGGACTGATTTCCCATAACCCTTTTAGGGGCATGAGTGAAGAAATTAAAATTCCAAAAGCAAAAAACGAGGAAAACGATATTGGGGTTAAGCAACGAAATGCGAAATTTACTGTCGCTTCAACCCTTAAACCTTTACAGAGTCTAGATTTCAGCCGTCAATTTTCTTTGAGGCAGAAACCGCAAAAGTCATAGACTCAGATAAAAGCTCATAATCTAACTCCTGCGGTTGTCGATTGAGATCCAAACTGTAACTACCGAAACGATTAATATGTCCTGTCAAGTAAGGACTTAACGCACCTATCACCTCCCGAAATCATTGTCCGACTGACCGCTAGCTCATTTTAACTGCTTGATGCTGCTCGGATTGTTATTAACAAACGAGATCGGCGATCGCAGACATTGCCTTACAAGTAGGTTTCTCTAGCAAAGTCATTTAACGCAACAGTTTAAACGTTTCACTGGCACGATTCCCAAGCAGGTTTGCCCTGTACCATAAGAATCTGACAAACTGCCATAAGAATCTGACAGAAGTTGAGTGTTGGAACTCAGTACATTCTAAATAGATGATTAACACGTTCGCGATCTAAAAAAACTGGAGGAAAAAACTATGAAAACGATCGCTCGACAAGCAATTGTCATTGGGGCAAGCATGGGCGGACTGCTGGCAGCGAGGGCATTAGCAGATTATTATCAGCAGGTAACGGTACTGGAACGCGATATTCTCCCTAACCCTAGCAACAATCGCAAGGGAGTACCCCAGGATCGCCACGCACACGGATTATTATCGAGGGGTCGAGAGGCGATCGAACAGCTTTTCCCTGGCATCACACAAGAACTCACGGCACAGGGAGCGCTATCGCAGGATTTATTACAACAAACACGTTGGTTTACTAACGGAGGGTATTTATACCAAAAAAGCCCAAGCGACCTAAAGGGGCTGTTGGTCAGTCGTCCTTTACTTGAAGCTCAAGTACGCAAACGTCTGTTGTCTTTGCCGAATATCAAGATGATTGAAAATTGCCATATACTGGGGTTGCTGACGACTCCAGATCGCACTCGCATCGACGGGGTACGCCTTATCCATCATCAGGCTGATGGGAGTTTTGAGTCAGCACTAAACGCCGATTTGGTGGTAGATGCGACGGGGCGGAGATCCCAAAGCCCTGTCTGGCTAGAGAAACTCGGCTATGAAAAGCCCCAAGAGGAACAGGTACAGGTGGACATCGGCTATATGACTCGCATCTATCGCCGCCAACCAGAACACCTTCAAGGCGATCTAGCTACAGTCGTTTCACCCTCCCTCCCCAACTGGCGCTATGGGGTAATCTTGGCTCAAGAAGGCGATCGCTGGATTGTTACCATTGGTGGCTATCTGGGCGAGCGCGCACCCAGTGACGAAAAAGGTTTCCTCGAATTCGCCAAATCCATGCCCGCTCAGGAGATCTACGAAGTCATCAAAGATGCCGAACCCCTCTCAGAACTGTTGCCATATAAGCTTCCGACCAACCAACGCCACTATTATGAAAAAATGGCGCGTTTTCCCGAAAATTACTTGGTTTTTGGCGATGCCATTTGCAGTTTTAACCCTGTCTACGGTCAAGGCATGACGGTTGCTGCCCTTGAATCTCTCGCTTTGAAAAATTGCCTCGATCGAGGTAGTCAAAATCTGCGGAAGCGTTTTTTTAAGGAGGCGGGTAAGGTAGTAGACATTGCTTGGAGCATTGCTGCGAACAACGATCTGCGTATTACCCAGGTGGAAAGGACGCGCAGCCCGATGGTAAGCTTTCTCAACTGGTATATGAGTAAGTTGCACATTGCGGCTCGAAGAGATCGAGTGGTGGCGATCGCATTTTTGCAGGTGTCAAATTTGATGGCTTCGCCGAAGAGCTTAATGCACCCTAGAATTGCTTTGAGAGTGTTATGGGGGAACCTTTTACAGCTTGGCATTCCTAAAGCAGTTAAGTACCGTCTGCCACTGAGAACAGCAAAGATCTGAAAGAGATCGAGTATTAGAACTCAGTACGCTTCAAATAGAAAGAAGAGTTTTATGATGATTAACAAGAAAACGACAAGCTTGAATATGCCTTGGGAGCAAGATTATGGGTATTCTCAAGCCGTGAAAGTTGGAGACACTATCTACATCTCTGGGCAGGCCAGTCACGACAGCAAAGGCAATGTCGTTGGTATCGACGATATGGAAATGCAGATGCGCCAATCTTACGCCAACATTCAAAAAGTCCTTGCCCATTATGGTGCCACGATGGACAACATTGTGGATGAGGTGATTTTTGTAACCGACATGGAGACAGGACACGCAGCAGCGTCCAAATGCAGGCAAGAAGTTTTTGCTGGCACCCCAGTTGTAGCAAGCACCATCGTACAAATTCAGCGTCTCGCTTTGCCTGAGTTTATGATTGAAATTAAGTGTATTGCCAAAGTGTAACCACACAGATTAAACACCGTATGGCTGAAGCTCTTGTGTCGATAGTATTCTGGCACCGACTCAAGAGATATCGGACGGGCTTGATTTTTATACCACATTTAAAGGAGCAATTCTATGTCAACTTTTGTCTTAGTTCACGGTTCGTGGCACGATGGTTCTATTTGGAACGCGGTCATCCAACATTTAGAAGCTAAAGGGCATCAGGCTTTTGCTCCCACGAACGCCGGACATGGTAAAAGCGTAGATAAAAACGTTAACCATGCTCAATGTACACAATCGATCGTCGATTACATTGTTGGCAAAGACTTAACCGATATTGTTCTCTTAGGCTATAGTTTTGCCGGAACAATCATTGCGAAAGTTGCTGAAGCGATTCCCGATCACATTCGACGGCTCATCTTCACACGTTTGCGATCGACGATGAAATTTATCTGGGATTGGTTGTTAGTAACTAGTTTTTGCAACATAATCTGACACTGAAACAAGTTCGCGCTTCACCACAAGAAGCTGGCAAATTATTGTAAGAATCTGAAAGCAGTCAAGCATTAGAACTGAGTACGCTTTAGAAAGAATCAGGAAGATGAAAGATGAAATTAATCTATCGTGGTATCACCTACGAGCGTCACCCTTCTGAAACTCCAAGGCGCTCATCTCAGCAAGTTCGATCGAGCCGACAGAAGTTCTAGACAGTCTAGCAGTTCACAAACTGATCTATTGAGGCGTGACCTACTACAAGTTCAGCCATCAAGGGATCGCTTATTCAGTCAATGCTCATTGAAACAG
>JALOOL010000432.1 GCA_025454425.1 Hydrococcus sp. Prado102
ATGGAGAAAAAACCTATTCCTATTCAGGAATAATTATGCAGCCTCTACCTTGGAGCGAACCATTACTAAAAATAAAATCTAAAATCGAACTTTTAACCGATACAGAATTTAATGCAGTTTTATTAAATTTATATCGAGATGGCAGCGATAGTATGGGATGGCATAGCGATGATGAAAAGGAAATCGTAACAGGTTCTGCGATCGGGTCGGTTAGTTTCGGCACAACAAGACGCTTGATGTTTCGCCGTCGAGACGATCGTAAGATTAAAATAGATCTCGAACTCGCTCAAGGAGATTTTTTAGTAATGCGAGGAGAAACGCAAAAGTTTTGGCAACATCAAATCCCAAAAACGACTAAAAAAATTGGCGCTAGAATTAATTTGACATTTCGAGTTATTGTTTGATTTCGCGATCGCTAATAATAAGTTGTCGCGCTTCTAAGTCAGTAATTTAAATGCGCGATCGCGTCGTGAATTAGAAAGCGATCGCACTGTTAAAGTAGGGGAGATTGAGACAAAACGCTGTCTTAATCTCCATCGGGATCGAGAAGGATTATATCGCTTTGCATTGCTAGTAACCAAACATCAGCTGTTAAATTTCCTGTGGATATTTAAAGGATGATGAGCTTAGGATAAGAATAGAAAAATTATTAGCTTGGCATTTATGGGTCAAAAGTGGATATCGCTGGCTTGTAGCATTGCGATTTCGAGTGCGGTTGCTCCAGTTTTAGCGGCTGACAACTCTACGGGAGAAGCAGGGATTAACGCGCATAAATTACATCAGGCTCCTTATAACTTACTCGGTCGCAAAATTGCGATCGGACAAGTCGAAATTGGCAGACCGGGCAAATTTGGTTTAGATAAAACGGCTGCTTGGAATCCTCGCGTCTCTTTAGCAGGGGTATTTTATCGAAATACGATCGCCAAGTCTAATGAAAATGTCGATAACCACGCGATGATGGTAGCTGGTGTCATGGTCAGCCGAGATAAAAAATCCCCAGGAGTCGCCCCTGGTGCAAAACTTTATTCCTCAGCCGTGGGTTCGCTCAAACAAAGCGGACAAGCTGAAGAATGTTTGGCAACTCAGCACGTTGCCCTACAAAATGGGGACGATGTTCGAGCAATTAATTTTAGCTTTGGAGAATCCCTACAGCGCGACCCCAGAGAAAATGCGTCTCTCGATGGCAATGCTTTATTGACTCAGTGTATCGATTGGTCGGGGCGAGTTCACGACGTTCTCTACTCGATCGCAGGCAATCAAGGCAGTGGCGGTATTCCTATTCCTACCGATCAATATAATGGCATCGTCACTGCATATACGGCAAAACGTCAGGGAAAATTTACCAAAGTAGATTTTGCCAATCTCAGTTCCAAGCCTGTTGGAAGTGGGAGCCGATTGATTAAGCGAGAAATTAATGTAGGAGACAGACGCGCAATTGGATTAGTGGCTCCAGGAAACAAACTCGATCTTAAAGATTTAGAAGGTAAAGTTAATGAAGTGAGTGGAACTAGTTTTGCTGCGCCTCATATCACCGCCGCTGTTGCTCTTTTACAAGAATATGGCGATCGCCAACTTCAGCAATCTCGTTCTGATTGGAGTATTAATTCTCGCCGTCACGAGGTTATGAAAGCCATTCTACTTAACTCAGCCAACAAAATTCAAGATAAAGGAGATGGTTTACTGCTAGGAATGAGCCGTACTATTCTCAGCAAAAATAATCAAACTTGGCTGGAATCCGATGCTTATAAAGATCCCAAAATTCCTTTAGATATCGAAATGGGAACGGGACAACTCGACGCTTATCGCGCCTACGAACAATTTAGCGCGGGTCAGTGGAGTCCCGATCGCTCAGTACCGAGTAGGGGTTGGGATTATCGCACCGTGTCGGCAAATGCTCATCAAGATTATAGTTTGGCAAAACCTTTAAAACAAAATAGTTTTGTCTCAATTACCCTGACCTGGGATCGTTTAGTGGAACTCAAAGATAAGAATAAAAATCAGCAATATGATGTTGGCGAGAGTTTTCGCGATCGCGGTTTAAACAATCTCGATATTTACTTAATCTCCGAGAATGAAACCAATCCCGTTAAAAGTGTTTGTTCTTCTACTAGCCAATTAGACAGCACAGAACATATATTTTGTCAAGTCTCAAAAGCGGGACGATACAAAATCCGCGTTCAGTACCGCCAACAAGTCAATGAAGAAAAACAGTCTTATGCCCTAGCTTGGTGGACTGTTGCTGGCGATTGACGCGATCGCTATGAAATTTGGTAATTAAAATGACTTGATTTAGATTGGCTAGCTACAATGTTCTTAGTAGAAATTCTGTAGTTTTTGATACTGATGCTAAGTCAAGTTGTTAAGCCAAGCAGAAATTTAGTCACTGAAATCGAAAAACGCCTTAAAGCAGGGGAAGTTATCATTCTACCTACAGATACGGTATATGCTTTGGTTGCTAATGGCTACGATAGAGAGGCTGTCAATCGACTCAGACAAATTAAAGCTTTTCCGTGTCCTCAACCGCTTGCCATATTTACTCGTAAAGAAAAAGCAGAGGAAGTAGTCGTCGTCAATCAAGCTGCTTTACAGATGATGAACCATTTTCCCTATCCTGTAACAATGATTATGCCTGCTAAAGCTAATTTAGCTGACGAAATAACTGGGGGATTTAAAAATGTGTTTGTCTCTTGTCCAGATCGATTTATTTATGATTTAGTCATGGAAATACCTTTTCCAATTGTGGGGACTTCTGCTGCTTTTGGTGACGTGAAAGCAACTAATGCAGATATAGCGGTTCGTCTTTTTGGCGACAAAGTTTCTTACATTGTCGATGGGGGTAAAAGTCAACATGGCAGGAGTGGGACTGTGGTAGATTTTACCTTAGAAATTCCCACGATTATGACCTTTGGTACTGTTTCTGTAGACGATCTCAGACCTTTAGTACCTGGGATTGTTTTACCTTCCCATATGATGAAATAAAGATTTTTGCGATTTGCTAGCGCTTTCTATCTACATTATCCCATCAGCGCGATCGCCACTGCCATGCAGAACAATCGCTCCTCGTTAGAATAAATGGCGAAACAATTATTTTGAGTACTTATGTCATTTTTTGCAGATTGGATGACGGTATTTGCACTCGGACTTGTTGCGGTGGTTAGTCCAGGGCCAGATTTTGCACTGACATTACGGAATAGTTTGGTTTATTCCCGACAAACAGGAATTTATACAGCAATGGGTGTTACGGTCGGGCATATAGTTCATGCTACCTATTGTTCGATTGGGATTGGAGCAATTATTGCTCGTTCGATCGTGTTATTTAATCTTTTGAAATGGCTAGGTGCTGCTTATTTAATTTATATTGGATTGAAATCTTTAAAAGCTAAAAAGCAATCGCGCGAAGTTGTTAATGTGCAACCAACCAAAAAAATGGATCGTTGGGTAGCATTTCGCATGGGATTGTTGGGTGACATTCTCAATCCAAAAGCCACTTTATTTTTCTTAGCTTTGTTTACTCAAATAATCCATCCAGCCACCCCTATAGCGGCTCAAGTGTTATATGGTATGACTATCGTATCGATCGCATTAGTTTGGTACAATTTGGTCGCTCTTACTATTTCTCATCAAACCATTAGAAATACCCTTCATGCTATTTTGCATTGGATAGAACGCATAACGGGAGCAATATTAATTTTATTAGGATTGCGTTTGGCGATCGCAAAAGCTAACGATTGAGCAAAAACAACCTAAGTCGGTAGACAAAAATAAAGTTAAAACCCCCGTAGGGTGGGCAATGCCCACCCTACTTGACTAATTGCCTCTTGTACCGAATCCTTGGTTAAACTGTTGCTAACAAACCACTGTGTCTGAGTAAGGGTTCGGTTTTGGGTTCTCGTCCTCGGAAGGCTTTAAAAACTTCCATTGGGTGCAAGCTTCCGCCTAAACCTAACACCGTATCTCGGAAACGCTTACCAGTAGTAGCTACTGCATCCTCGTTATCCAATCCAGCTTCCTCAAAAGCGGCAAAAGCATCGGCGCTTAAGACTTCTGCCCATTTATAGCTGTAATAACCCGCGGCATAACCGCCAGCAAAGATATGTCCGAAAGAACATAAGAAAGAATCTTCGGGTAATGGTGCAAGAACGGTAGTTGTTTTTGCAATGCGATCGCGCACTTGATTGGGGGTTTCTCCCTTCCCTGGTTGATAGCGATGGTGAAGTTCGATATCGACCAAACTAAAGTGCAACTGCCGCAACATTGCCGAACCACTCATGTAATTCTTGGCAGCTAGTAATTTTTGATAATAATGCTCTGGTAAAGGTTCCCCAGTTTGATAATGTTTTGCCATGCCGAACAGAGTAGCGCGATCGTAACACCAGTTTTCCATAAACTGACTGGGCAACTCAACCGCATCCCATTCTACGTTATTAATGCCTGCCGCCCCAGCATAATCGACTTTGGTCAACATATGTTGCAACCCGTGACCGAATTCGTGGAA